>JALZLU010000148.1 GCA_030858685.1 Chloroflexota bacterium
GGCCATCGCCTCCAGGAGCACGATGCCGAACGACTCCTGTCCGGTAGCCGGCGAGACGTACACGTCGGCGGTTGCGAAGTAGCGCGCCTTGTCCTCATCGCTGACGCGGCCCAGGAACTCGACGCCCTGGAGGCGCCGCGTGGCGACATAGCGCTGCGCCTCGCGCAGCTGGGGGCCTGAGCCGACCAGCAGGAGCCGGCAATCGAAGCCTTCCTTGCGTAGCACGCGGTAGGCCTTCAGCAGGTAGAGCAACCCCTTGCGATTCTCGAAGCGGCCCACGTACAGGAGGTTGGCCGTGCCATCGCGCCAGCGGGCGAATGGCTGGGAGCCTTCGAAGCGACGCAGGTCGACGCCGTTGGGGATGACCTTGTAGTCGCCCGGGAAGTATCGGTCGATGAAGTGGCGCGCCGCCGCAGAGACCGCGATCCGGCCGTGCAGCCGGCGAGCGAAGCGCTGCAGCGCCCGCTTCCCGAACTCATAGGAAGGGCTCCAGCCGGCGTAGGCGTGGAAGGTGGCGACATTCACGCTGGTGGAGAAGCGCAACAGCTCCAGCGACAGGAAGGGCACGAACGGCTCATGGAAGTGCAGCAGGTCGAAGCGTTCCCGCTCAAGCACCTCCTTGACCAGCGATCCGTAGCGGTGCGAAAAGGTGAGCGTGCCCACGGAGCCGTTGGTGGGCACGCTGAAGCCATAGCCCAGGCGGATGACGTCGCCCTCGGTGTGCTTCTGCGGGCCGTGCGTGGAGCTCAGGATGCGCACGTCGTGGCCGCGCGCGATGAGGTTTTCGTAGAGATAGGCGACATGCGCGTTGACGCCGCCCGGCAGCGGGTAGATGTAGGGCGTTACCAGGCCGATCTTCAAGGTTTACCCTGCGGGTCGAGACGCGCCGGCCGCCGGCGACCGCCGGGATACCCCAGGTCGCGGCCCGTGCCGTCGCGCCGGAGCTTGCCGCCGACGTCGTCGCGCAGCGCCCGCGCATTCTTGCGCAACTGCTGGCGGAACATGGCCACCTGGGAGCGCCAGGGATAGAACTCCCCTTCCCAGCCCGTGACGTGTGCCTCGATGGCCGCTCTCAGCTCGTCGGGCGTGGTTCCTTCGAACGTCGTGAAGGCCTGGCCAACGTCGGCCGCGCGGTGGGCGTCGCTGGAGCCGATCGGCGCGCGACCGGTCTCGGCCACGAATGCCGGCACACGCCGCGTCCAGCGCATGCCGGCGGTGGTCGGATTGAAGGCCTCGATGCCGTCCGGATGGAAGATCTCGTCCTGCTCGTCGAGCAGCGAGCGGATGGCACCAGCCCGGGCGCACAGCGGATAGGGCACGAGGGGATGGGCCACGATGGCGATGCCACCCTGCTCGTGCACACGGGCCACGCTGGCCTTGAGCGATCCCCAGGGCTTGATGCGCTCGGTCAGGAAGAGACCGATGAGGTGCCCGCCCCGGGTGCTGATCTCCTCGCCCACGATGACCTGCACGGGTCGGCCGGTGTCCTGGACCAGACGTTGTGCCGCGACGGCCGCGTCGATGCGCTCATGGTCCGTGATGGCGATGACGTCCAGCCCCTGCGCCTCGGCGGCGTCCAGGATCTCGACCACGCCCGACACTCCGTCGGAGGCCAGTGAGTGGATGTGCAGGTCGGCGCGACCCATCAGGCGGCAGCCTCCATGGTCGGGGCATGTCGGGCCTTGGTGCCGCCCAAGGTCCACATCGGGAAGTGCGTGGTCCACCACTGTTCGGGGGCCAGCGCGACCATCCGCTCGAAGGCACGAGCCTGGGAGTCGAGCAGTGCCGTGATGCGCTCCCGCAGCGTGCCCTGATCCGGCATCGGCAGCCGTTCCACGTGAGCCGTCCAGCGACCCCAGCCGATGCGACGCATGCCCACCACGAAGCAGGGCGCACCCGACTCCAGCGCGAGCACCGCCGGGCCCAGGGGCAGACGCGTCGGGGCGCCCAGGAGGCGTACGGGCATGCCCGAGCCGCCGATGACCCGGTCGGCCACGAGAGCGATGGCCTGGCCCTTCTGGAGCGCCCCTCTCAGCGGCACGGAGGCACCTCGGATGGGCACCAGCGAGATCCCGCGTGCGCCGCGGGTCTTCTCGAAGTAGGCCTGCAGTGCCGGGTCGGTCACCGTCTCCATCGGTGCCGAGAGGCGCATTCCGGCCACGCCCACGGCGTAGAAGCCGGCCAGCTCGACGGTGCCGAAGTGAGCGCTGATGAAGATCCGGCCGGGCGGCCCGGGCGGTAGCGGCGACAGCGCAGCATCAAGTGCTTCATCTCGCGGGGCAGCGATGCGCCGCCGCATCTCGTCCGCTGAGTAGGCAGGGATGACGGCCGACTCGGCGTAACCCTGCACCCAGTTCCCGAAGGAGCGGCGGACCATGCGCTCCAGCGCGCCGTCGTCCGCGGCTGCGCGCCGAACGCCGGGCGAGGCAAGACCCGCATCCACCAGCCCGAGACAGACCTGACGAAGGTTCGCGCGCACCTGGGCGCGCCGCTCCGTCATGGCCAGCGATACGCCGGTCCCGGCGATGTACGCGGTCTGGAAGACGAGCCGGTCGGGCAGGGCGCGCAAGAGCGCGACGCCCGCATGGAGTCCGGCGGAGGTGAGTCGCTGGCGAAGATCGGGGCGGGAGAGGCTGCTCATGTGCGGGCGTCTCCCGCGGCCATCGTCCGGGCGCGTGTCTGCAGGTGCGCCTCGTCGGCGGGCGTGGCGGGCCACACCGGCTTGAAGGTGTACCACTGGTCCGGCGCCGCCGCGACCATGCGCTCCAGCGCATCGGCCACAGCCTGCGTGGCACGCAGGATCTCGGCAGGCGAGGATCCACCGACCTCGATGGGCCGATCGTGTGAGGCGACGTACGTGCCATCCGGCTGACGCCGATTGACCACGGGCACGATGACGGCTCGCGTCTTGGCGGCGAGCAGGGCCGGCCCGGCCGGCAGCGTGGTCCACCTGCCGAAGAGCTGCACGGGGATGTCGTCGCGCCGGTAGCCCCAATCGACCACCAGACCAAGGACGGCCGGCAGGCGAAGGACGCGGAAGGTCTCGCGCAGGTTGCGCCAGGGGATGATGCCGACCTTCCAGCGCGCGCGAGAGCGGTTGAGCAGGGCGAAGAGCTCCGGATAGGCGGTGTCATCGGCCAGGCCATAGGTGGGCAGGCCCTGCGCCGCGAAGGCGCCGGCCAGTACTTCGATGCTGCCGATGTGCCCGGTCACCCCGACGATGCCCCGACCCTCGGAGCGGTACTGCTCCCACAGGGCCAGGAAGGACGACCCGCCTTCTGAGTCGGCCTCACGCACGAGCTGCGTCGGCGCATCTGCCGAGAGGCCGGGCAGGCGCATCAGCTCGACAACGAACTCCGCGTAGGTCCGATACATCCTGCGGGCAAGGCGCTTGACGTCGGGGTGATCCTCCGGCAGGCGCAGCACGCGCGCCGCGTTGGCCTCGATGATGTGGCGCTTCTGGGGCCAGGCCCAGTAGCCGCCCAGGAAGATGCCCCGGGCGACCGGTAGGGAGATGCCCGTCGGGATGCGCTGGAGTGCGCCGGAAGTGGCCCGGTAGCCGGTCACCACGCTGCGCTCGCGGGCACGTTGGACCGCCCGTCCTAGCCGCCCGCTGGACGCACGGCGATGGGGTGCGTAGCGGACGCCGGTCTCGGCCGGCCGAGCCGCGTCCGGGATACGCGCGGCCGGCGTCGACGTCCGCCCCTGCTGCCGGATCAGCGGCCCTTGCTCGCGGCAGCCGGCGCGGCGGCCGGAGTGGGGGTACCGCTCACCTCGCCGGCCGCGGCAGAGGCGATGACCCGGGTCCGCGGCGCGGCCATCTTGCGCATCTTGCGCGGCTTGGCCTTCTCCGTGCCGACCAGTGTCTCGTTGTCCTCGCCCCGGATGAAGGCCTCCACCCGATTGAAGGCGATGTCGTCGTGGATCTGCTCGGGAGGGCTCTTCATGAAGTAGCTCGAGGCTGCCACCAGGGTCCCAGCCAAACCGCGATCGAGGCCCAGCTTCAGGCAGCGGATGGCATCGGTGATGACGCCCGCGCTGTTGGGGCTGTCCCAGACCTCCAGTTTCAGCTCCGCATTGAGCGGCACGTCACCGAAGGTCGTGCCCTCCATGCGGATGTAGCACCACTTGCGGTCTTCCAGCCAGGGCACGTGGTCCGAGGGGCCGACGTGGACGTCGTTGGGGTCCAGTTCATAGTCGAGCATGGACGTGACGGCGTTGGTCTTGGAGATCTTCTTGGACTCCAGCCGCTCACGCTCAAGCATGTTCAGGAAGTCCGTGTTACCGCCGAAGTTCAGCTGGTAGGTGCGATCCAGGCGCACGCCGCGATCCATGAAGAGGCGGGTCAGCACACGGTGGCTGATGGTCGCGCCGACCTGGCTCTTGATGTCGTCGCCGATGACCGGCAGCCCGACCTCCGCGAAGCGGCGCTGCCAGTACGGCTCGCGGCCGATGAAGACCGGAATGGCGTTGACGAAGCCGACGCCGGCGCGCAGGCACTGCTCGACATACCACTTGGTCGCCTCCTCGGAGCCGACCGGGAGGTAGGAGACGACGACGTCGGTCTTCGTCTCCTTGAGGGTCGACACGATGTCCGCGGTCTCCCCGGGCGCCTTCACGATCTTCTCGGAGAGGTACTTCCCGAGTCCGTCGTGGGTCATCCCCCGGTGGACCGTAACGCCGAGCGGGGGCACTTCCGCGAAGCGCATGGTGTTGTTCTGCCCGGCCCAGATGGCCTCGCCCAGGTCCTTGCCCACCTTGTCGGCGTCGATGTCGAAGGCGGCGGTGAACTCGATGTCGTCGACGTGGTAGCCGCCGAGGTCCACGTGCATCAGGCCGGGGACCGGCTCGGACGGATCGGCTTCCCGGTAGTGCTCGACCCCTTGCACGAAGGCCGAGGCGCAATTGCCCACCCCGATCACCGCGACGCGAACCTTTTCGGTC
>JALZLU010000151.1 GCA_030858685.1 Chloroflexota bacterium
GCGGGCTGTTCGCGTGCGCCGGAGAGCTGGCGCGCCAGCGCGCGGTAGAGGATCTCCGTGACGAGCGTGCTCTTGCCCGAGCCCGAGACACCGGTCACGGCCGTGAAGGTGCCCAGCGGGAAGCGCACGTCGAGGTCCTTCAGGTTGTGCGCCCGTGCCCCGTACACCGTCAAGGCCCTGCCGTTGCCCTTGCGCCGCTTGGCGGGGATGGGCACGGCACGCTCGCCGCGCAGGTATGCGCCGGTGATGGAACGCGGCTCGGCCAGGACGTCCTGCAGGCTCCCGCTGGCGATGATCTCGCCGCCGTGTTCACCCGCTCCAGGTCCGATGTCGACCACCCAGTCGGCCGTGCGGATGGTCTCCTCATCGTGCTCCACGACGATCAGGGTATTGCCCAGATCGCGCAGCCGGACCAGCGTGGCGATGAGCTTGGCGTTGTCCTTCTGATGCAGCCCGATGGTGGGCTCGTCGAGGATGTAGAGCACACCCACCAGGCTCGAGCCGATCTGCGTGGCCAGCCGGATGCGCTGCGCCTCACCACCCGAAAGCGTCGAGCTGGTGCGGTCGACGGTCAGATAGTCCAGGCCGACATCGACCAGGAAGCCCAGCCGCGCGCTGATCTCCTTGACCACCTGCCGAGCGATGGTCCGTTCACGCTCGCTCAGGCGATCGTGAAGCTGCGCCGCCCAGCCCAAAGCATCGGTCACGGAGAGAGCGGCGATGTGCGCGATGTTGCGGCCCTCGATGGTCACCGCCAGCACTTCCGGTTTCAACCGCTGCCCGCCGCAGGTCTGGCAGGGACGCTCGACCATGAACTTCTCGAGCTCGCTCCTGACCCAGTCCGACTCCGTTTCGCGGTGGCGTCGCTGGAGGTTGGGCAGCAGCCCTTCGAAGTGGGCGTCGTAGGAGCGGCTGCGTCCGTTGTGCCGGTAGCGGATGGTGACCTTCTCCGCCTTGGGCGCCCGAAGCAGGTACTCCATGTGCTCTTCGGGCAGGTCGCGCACGGGCACGTCCGTGCGGAAGCCGCGAGCCTTGGCGATGCCCTCCACCACCTTGCCGTACCACGAGTCGGCGATGGGCATCCGTGACCAGGGCACCAGCGCGCCCTGGGAGAGCGAGAGATCGCGGTTCGGGATGAGCCGGTCGACGTCGAACTCGAGACGCACGCCGAGGCCGGTGCAGGTGGGACATGCCCCATGGGGCGAGTTGAAGCTGAATGAGCGTGGCTCAAGCTCATCGATGGTCGAGCCGTCGAAAGGGCAGGTGTAGCGTTCCGAGTAGCGCTGCTCCTCGAATGCGCCCGTATCGGCAGGCGCCACGACCACCAGCCCCTCCCCCAGTCGGAGTGCGGTCTCCACGGAATCCGCCAGTCGTGCGGCATCCGGGTTGGGGTGACCAGCCCCGAAGGGCACGCCCTCATCGTCGGCGTGGCGGATGACCAGCCGGTCGACCACCACCTCGATGGTGTGACGCTTGTACTTGTCAAGGCTCTGGACCTCATCGAGGTCCATCAACTCCCCGTCTACGCGGATGCGCACGAAACCCTGGCGGCGCGCGGCCTCGAAGACCCGGTCACCCTCTGTCTTTCGATCCTTGATGAGGGGCCCCAGGACCAGCGCCCGAGCGCCGTCCGGGAGGAGCAGGATGCGGTCCACGATCTGCTGCACCGTCTGGCGCTCGATCTCGTGGCCGAAGGGACAGTGCGGGTGCCCGATGCGTGCGAAGAGCAGGCGCAGGTGGTCGTAGACCTCAGTGACCGTGCCCACCGTGGAGCGGGGATTGCGGCTGGCGCCCTTCTGGTCGATGGAGATGGCCGGCGACAAGCCATCGATCTGATCGACGTCAGGCTTCTCCATCTGACCCAGGAACTGCCGGGCGTAGGCCGACAGGCTCTCGACGTAGCGCCGCTGCCCCTCCGCGTAGATGGTGTCGAAGGCCAGGCTGGACTTGCCGCTGCCAGACAGTCCCGTGACCACCACCAGCCGGTCGCGAGGCAGTTCCACGGTGACGTTCTTCAGATTGTGTTCGCGCGCGCCGCGCACGATGAGCTTGTCGGTCATGACGGTCGGGGCACTCGTGCAGTATAGAACGTCCGTGCTGTTTGGCGGCGCCCTGAGAGCCGGCGCGCGCCCGTGATGTGCTGCGAAGCCTAGCGGAGAAGCCCTCGACGTCCTGAGCGACTCATGGTCGCCGCGCCGCCCGCCGTGAGTCGAGCTCTGGCGCGGATCGAGCCTCGAGCTCCACGAGGTGGTCGAGGCTGTGATAGAGCGCCCGCCGGAGCACCTTCGCGAGTGTCCACTCCTCGCCCTTGCCATCAGTCACCGCTGGCGCCGGTTCGCGAGCCTGTAGGTCGCGCAGCTGGTCGAGCAGCCAGGCGCGTGTTCCCGCGAGGTACGCGGTCAGTTCCCCGTCGCGCGGCGCGCCTCCGTAACGCAGCGTCCGGTCAAGGCGGCTGCCTAGCCAGATCTCCGCGCCGGCGACGTGGCGGAGCACCTCTTCGGTCTTTCGATGCATGGCGGCACCCGTGGCCACGGCCGTGTCATCGCTAGCTCCGTCAGACGCCGCGCCAGACCCGTCGGGATGCGCCTTTGCGACGCGCTCGAGGAGCCGGCCAAGATCAGCGCGTGCGAACCCCAGCCGCCGGAGCATCCTTTCCAGCTCGTCGGCCGCGACGGGACGGCGATCGACCGTGAACGTCGCGTTCCGCTCGTAGCCGTCATCGACCCGGGCGGCCACCTCCTCCACGACCTCGACGTCATCCCGGACGGGCACCACGACGTCCTCCCCGAAGCCGGCCAGCCAGCCTGCGTGCCGGCGTACTGCCCCGGGCACCCGGGTCAACACGTCCTCCCTCGATCCAGCCCAGACGAAGCAACCCGGCCAGTCGAGCATCCAGGCTCCGTACCGGCCGTAGTCGTAGCCGGGTTCCAGCCAGACGCGAATAGGGTGGAGTTCCATGGCGCCACTCTACGATGCCGCCACGGACGGGGTTCGACGCCCTGCACGTCTGCTAGCATCCCGGGCAACCATGACCCAAGATGCTGGTATCGCCGTCGCCTCAATGACGGATCCGCGGCCCGGCGCGGAAGGTGGGCCGATGATCTCGGCCCGCGATGTCCGCAAGCGCTTCGGTGCCTTCGAGGCCCTCAAGGGTGTCAGCCTGGAGATCGCGCGCGGCGAGGTCGTGGTCGTGATCGGGCCGTCGGGATCGGGCAAGAGCACGTTGCTGCGCTGCGTCAACCGGCTGGAGACTGCCGACGGCGGCGAGATCGTCGTCGACGGCCGCTCGCTCAGCGACCCGAAGCTGGACGTCAACGTGCTGCGTCGGGAGATCGGCGTGGTCTTCCAGTCCTTCAACCTGTTTCCGCACATGACGGTGCTTCAGAACCTGATGCTCGCACCGCGTCTGGTCCGGCGGTTGGATCGCGCAGCGGCAGAGCGGCGCGCGCGGGCGCTGCTCGACAAGGTGGGCATCCCGGAGAAGGCCGATGCGCGACCGACGCAGCTCTCCGGCGGGCAGCAGCAGCGCGTGGCCATCGCTCGGGCGCTCTGCATGGAGCCCAAGATCA
>JALZLU010000158.1 GCA_030858685.1 Chloroflexota bacterium
GTCTCCACGTCTTCATCCTCTATGGGACGTTCGGCGTAGAGCGTCTCGAGGATGCGCATGCCCAGTCGTTCCTCGAGGGCGAACAAGACGCGTACCCCGGCAAGGTTCACGCCCAGGTTCTGGGTCAGGTGGCGGATCCAGAGGACCCGCCGGACATCGTTCTCGGAATAGAGCCGGATGTTGGATGGGGTGCGGGCTGGACAGACCAGCCCTTCGTACTCGTAGATGCGGAGGGTGCGGGGGTGGACCCGCACCAGCTCCGCGGCGACGCTGATGACATAGACCGGCCGACCCGGGTCACGCCCCATGCGGTCGCGGTCAGCCGTTCGAGTAGTCACCGCAACAGGCTAGTACCTTGACAATGACATTGTCAACCCTCTTGGTGCCAGGAAGCACATGTTTCGTGGGAGCAGCTCAGTCGATCTCGATGCGCTCGATGCGCCAGATACCCGCCGCGGGGAGCAGCGGCAGCGGCGGTCCCACCGCTTCGCGCCGTAGCGTGGCCCGACCGGCACGCGCCACGATGCGCGTCTCCTGGACCGTGGCGGGAAAGATGCTCAGCACGGTGGAGCGGACACGCACCTCCTCCACGATCAACAGATCGACCTGGGCGCGCAGAGGGTCGTCTGAGGCCACGGGTGGGTACTCGAAGCGGATGGATCCGAACGAAAGCTGGGGTCCCGCGGGCGCGACGCCCCCAGGCGCGGAGCCGACCGTGTCAGCCAGGCGGGGGGCGAGGCGTTCCCGGTCGATGCGCCAGGCGTCGACCAGCTCTTCATCGGAGGGCGGCTGGGCAAAGAGCGAGGCGGCCGTGGTCGCATCGCCGGCCATCCAGGCGTGGACGTACCGTTCGAATGCCGCGCCGGGAGTGGCCACGCGTCCACCGACAAGGAAGACCAGCGTGATGACCACGACGGCGACGGGCCCGATGAGCAGGATGCGCGCGGCGCCCTCGCTCGACGCGCCAGCCTCCACCGCGCGGCGATATGCATGCGCGGCCTGTAGCGCCCAGACGGCCAGGTAGCCACAGGCTAGTCCGAAGACGAGCAGCCAGCGGTCCGAGCCCAGCCAGGCCAGGGCGGCTGTGACAAGGGCCACCAGCCAGACGGCCTGGAGCGCCAGCAGCGACCAACCGCGTCGATCGCCCAGGGTCAGGTGGCCCAGTCCCCAGGCGATGAGCGCGCGAGTCAGGACGCGGGACGCGGGCGCCTGAACCCGAAGGCCGGAGGTCAGTCGGTGTCCCCGCCGTCGGCCGCGCCGATCAGCGCGTCGTGCAGCTGATCCCCCGACTCGGTACGCGAGATGGCCAGCACCGTGTCACCCACCTGGAGCGTCGTGTCGGCGCGGATGGGCTGGGCGTTGCCGCTGCGGATGATGGCCAGGAGCGAACAGGCATCGGGCAGCGAGAGTTCCGCCGCGCGACGCCCCACGGCCGGAGAGTCCTCGGCGATCTGCGCCTCGATGAGCTCCAGGCGTCCGCCCGGCAACTGCGCCAGGTGGAGGAGTTCGTGCACCGGGATGTCCTGCTCGATGGCCGCCAGGGCCATGCGCGTGGGACTGATGATCTCATCCACGCCGAGGTGCCGGAAGAGTGACTCGTTGCGCGGGTTATTGACGCGCGCGATGGTGCGCGGCACGTCGAAGTGGTGCTTGGCCATCTGGCACACGACCAGGTTGTCCTCGTCGTCTCCGGTGACCGCGGCCACGATGGCGGCGCGCTTGGCGCCGGCCTCCTCGAGGTGCTTGCCCTCGCACCCGTCGCGCTGGAGCACGATGCTGCCCACTTCGTCGGCGATCTGCCGGGCGCGGCGACCGTCCTTCTCCAGCAGCACCAGCTCGTGGCCGGCTGCCAGCAGCTCCTTGGTCAGGTAATAGCCGACCTTGCCGCCGCCCACGATGATGACGTACACGGTCAGCGACCTCCGGCCGGGACGGCCGTGCCGTCGGACGATTGGCCGGCGGTCTCTTCGTGATGTGCCTGGTGGTGGCCCGTGGCCGGGGCGACACCTTCCGCGCCGCCCTCGTGGGGCAGGCCGCTCCAGGTGGCCAGCGCGTCGGCCAGGATGCGCGTTCGGCAGAGCGTGGCGAGACCCAAGGCCCGGTATGCCTCCGCCCGCACGGGGTCGTTGACCTTGGCCACGACCCGCTCGATGCCCAGGGTCTCCGCTGCGGACTGCGCGGCCAGGATGTTCCGGTTGTCGCCCTCGGTCAGGGCGAAGAACAGGTCGACGCCCTCCGCCCCGGCGCGGCGCAGCTGGTCCTCGTCGGTCACGTCGGCGCGCAGGGCGCGGCCGGGGAACCCGTGGTCCAGACGGTTGAAGGCCTCCGTGTTGGTGTCGATGATGGTCACCTCGTGACCGGCCTCAGCCAGCCGCTCGGCAAGGCTCGCGCCGGTCCGGCCGCAGCCCGCGATGAACGCACGCATCTAGGTGCTTCTCCTCTCGAACCGACCCTGGTCGGAGTACTCGGGGCGGGCCGCCCGGCTCATCGTCACGGGGTGCGGTCGAAGCTGATGGCCGACTTGTCGGCGCGACGCCCGCTGCCGTCGGCGACCGCTTCCCGCGCCACGATCACGGTGCAAGATGCGTTCTGGAAGACGTAGGGGATGACATCACCGATGGCGAAATCCCCCCCGAAGCGCTGCCGATAGGGGAGCCCCACGATCATCACGTCAGCCGCCAGCTCTGCGGCTTCGTCCACCAGGGCAGCGCCTACGTCGCGCGCCTGGAGGAGTTCCGTGCGCAGCGACACCTTGCTCTGCTCCGCGATGCTCTCCGCCAGATCCAGCACGGCCGACGCCTGCGCGTTGCTGCGTGCCAGATCCTCCGACAGGTCGTGGCGCCAGTCGACCTCGATGACGTGCAGGGCGATGAGTTCCATCGCGCGACCCCGGGCCAGCTCGCAACCGAGGCGCACCACGAGTCCGTCCGTGGGGCCACCATTGAGCCCCAGCACAGCGCGCGAGTAGAGCGGCGGAGGCGCGGGCTGGGGCATCGGCCGAAGCGTATCACCGAGGCTCGGACGAGTGCGGCCCGAGAGCCTGGAGGATCACCCCTCGCGGCGATAGGGCACGGTCGCCACGATCGTGTCGGGCCGGCCGATGAGTGCTCTGCGCAGTCGGTTCGTGGTCTGGTTGTAGAGGATCTTGTCCCACCAGTGGCGGGGCACGTACTCGGGCAGCACGATGAGGGTGATGAGATCCGGCTCGGCCGGCATCATCACGTCCAGGTAGGACAGGAAGGGCAGCACCAGCGAGCGGTAGGGCGACTCGACGATGACCAGCGGTACGCCGGGCAGCTGTCGTTCCCAGCTCTCGCGCAGGGCGGCCGCCTCCTCCGGATCGGCGCTCACGTGGACGGCCCGCACGTCGTCTGCCAGCGAACGCCCGAAGTTGACGGCCTGGACCACAGCCCGCGAGAGCCCGGGCACCGGGATCACCACGCGCTCCCGTCGCTGGGGCGGTCCGATGACCTGCTCCGGGCGCAACTCCAGCTCGCGGCCCACGGCGTCGTACTCGCGCCGGATGAAGAGCATGGCCCCCGCGATGACGGGGATGAGCATGATGATGACCAGCGAGGTGGGCGCCTTGACCGTGGTCACCACGATGGCCACGATGCCCGTGAGGATGGCGCCAGAGGCGTTGATCGCGAGGCGATACTGCCAGCCACGCTCCCGCGTGCTCAACCAGTGGCGGACCATGCCCGACTGGCTGATGGTGAAGTCGATGAAGACGCCCACGGCGTAGAGCGGGATGAGCGCGTGCGTGTCCGCTCCGAAGAGCACCACCAGGAGCGCGGCCACGACGCCCAGCAGGACGATGCCCGTGGTGAATGCGAGCCGGTCGCCGCGATACGCGAACTGGCGCGGGAAGAAGCCATCCTCGGCCAGCACGGCGCCCAGTCGCGGGAAGGCCGCAAAGGCCGTGTTCGCGGCCAGGAAGAGCAGCAACGCGGTGAAGGCGGTGAAGAGGTAGAACGCCACCGACCCCGCGCCGTAGATCTGCGCGGCGACCTGGGCCACCACCGTCTGCTCCTCGTTGGGCAGCACGCCGAAGTGGCTGGCCAGGAAGGTGATGCCCACGAAGAGGATGCCCAACATGCCGGCCATCACCACGAGCGTGGTCGCCGCGTTGCGCGGCTCCGGCGGCTTGAAGGCGGGCACGCCCGTGGCGATGGCCTCCGTACCGGTCAGTGCCACCGATCCTGAAGCAAAGGCGCGCAGCACAAGCAAGAGGCCGACCGCTTCCAGCGTGCCACCCACGTCCTCTATGGCGGGAGCCACCGCCGGCTGACCCTCGACCACGATGCGGTAGACGCCCATGCCGATCATCAGCAGTGCGCTGCCGATGAAGAGGTAGGTTGGCAGCGCGAAGATGTTCCCCGACTCGCGCAGGCCGCGCAGATTGCCTAGCGTCACCAGCGCGATGGCGACCACCCCGATGAGCACCTTCCAGGCGTGCAATTCGGGGAAGGCCGAGGCGATCTGCTCCGAAGCCGACGAGATGGAGACGGCCACCGTGAGGGTGTAGTCGATGAGAAGGGCAGAAGCGGCCACCAGGGAGGCCATGCGACCCAGGTTGGCCTTGGCCACCGAATAGGAGCCACCGCCATTGGGATACGCGATGCAGATCTGCCGGTAGCTGATGGCCACCATCGTCAGCAGGAGGGCGATGCCGACGCTGACCGGCACGCTCAGGGTGAGGGCGGCCAGTCCGCCCAGCACCAGCACCCGCAGGATCTCCTCGGTGGCATAGGCGCTCGACGAGATGGCATCCGAGCTGAAGATGGCCAGCGCCTTCTTCTTGGAAAGTCGTTCGCCGATCTCCTCCGCCGTAGCCAGCGGCCGGCCGATGAGCGCCCCCCTGACTCGCGCCATGGCCCGACCGAGGGGCCGGCGGTCCTCGTGCGCCTTCGGTTTGGCCATGAGGCTGCCCGATGCGGTATAGCGGAAGTACTCCGCGTGCGGCCGCTCTATGCGCATGCGCCGGTCGCCCGGCTTGCGTCCCTTGATGGGTCGCCGCTGATCGCTCATCGGGCGCTACAGGCCGTGAGCGAGGCGCTCGACGAGTCGGGTCGGCAGGGCCACCGAGCGCATGCGCGCCTGGACCTCAGCGATGGGGTACGGGACACGCTGCCAGGTCGCGGTCCCCTGGGTGGTGTCGAGCAGCATCCCGCAGGCACGCGGGTCCCCGTCGCGCGGCTGACCGACGGAGCCGGGATTCAGGATGAGTCGTCGCTCGTCCGTCGCCAGGGGGACCCCGGGGTCGGGCACGAGCAGCTGCATGCCTGCGGCGTCGTTGCGGAAGACGAGGGGCACATGCGTGTGGCCCACCAGGCAGTGGGGCGTGGTGAAGGCAGGCAGGTTGGCCCTGGCCAGTGCGGCCGAGAAGAGGTACTCCCAGGTCGGGTCGCGCGGGCTGCCGTGGACCAGCGTGAAGTCGCCCACCGTGGCGCGCTCCGGAAGGTCCGTCAGCCAGCGCATCACCTCCGGCGTGAGGACACTCGCCGCCCACTCGACGGCGGTCCGCGCGTCGTCGTTGAAGGCCTCGGTGCTCAGCGCGCCGATGGCCGCGGCGTCGTGATTGCCACGCACGGCCGTGGTAGGCAGCTGCCTGAGGCGTGCCACCACTTCATTGGGCTG
>JALZLU010000168.1 GCA_030858685.1 Chloroflexota bacterium
GACCCCTGGGCGATGCCAAACATCGCCAGGGCGGTGGCATTGGCCAGTTCGAGCTCGCCTTCGGGAGCGGTCTGGATGATCACGGCGGAGGGCAGATTGTCGAGGATGACGCGCAGGTGATCGCGCTGCTCTTCGGCACGTCGCTGATTCTCTTCGGCCTGGGAGAAGAGCTGGGCGCGGTCGATGGCCGTTGCGGCGTGTGCCGCCAGGATCTGGATCGCCTGGAGGTCAGATTCATCATAGCCCCGACCTTCCAGCCGCTCCGTCAGGTAGAGATTGCCCAGCACCCGATTCCCCAGCAGGATCGGCACGCCAAGCAACGATTCCATCGGTGGATGATGTGGTGGAAAGCCGACTGATTGCGGTTCGCTCGCGATCACCGGCACGATCATCGGAGCGCGATCGCGGATCAGGGCGCCGAGCATGCCGTGTCCCTGGGGGAGCGGCCCAATCCGGGCACGTTCCAGCGGGGTAATCCCTGAGGTGATGAACTCCGTGATCTGCCCACGCTCATCGGCTACACCGAGGGCGGCATACCTAGTACTACAGTTGTAGATCATGGCAGCGTCACGCCCCGTGCCTGGTAGTGACACCGCCGGGCGTCGGCCTGGTGGTGGCGCCGCCAGGCCGACCAGGTCAGCACCGCCTCCGGCGACACGGGCCGCGTCAGGAGCAGCCGTCGCACCAGCCGCCGCACTTCGGCCACCGTCAACGCCACGACAGCCCGCGCTCGCGCTTGAACGCTGCCAGACTGTCCGGACGCGGGCACGGTCCCCCTTTTTGTGCCGCCGATTCCATGTACTGGCCCGCCGCCCGCATGGCGGCCAGCATCGCATGAGCCACGAGGGCGAGGGTAATGTGGCGGTACCAACCGTGCCAGCGACGCACCTCGTACTCATCCAGCCCCACCTCGCCCTTGGCCGCCTCGAAGCCGATCTCCACCTGCCAGCGGCTCCCGGCCACCCGCGCCAGGGTCTGGAGCGTGGTGCCGGTAGGAGCAAACACGGTGTAGGCGGTCAGATCGTCGGGATCGTCGAGGGAGCGCCGCACCAGTAGCCACCGGACAAAGCCCGCCTGCACAGGGGGATTGAGCGGCAGGTGGCACCAGTCGAAGAAGCGCGGGCCCTTGGCCCCGTCGCCCGCCGAGAGGCGCTGCCAGTCCTCGCCACCGGCGATCAGCGGCACCTCGCCGTGGCGCAGCGCATTGAGGACATCGCCCACCCGCTCCTGCTGCCAGCCTGCCCACACGTACGCCTTGCCCGACAGGGCCAGCACGTACGGTTGCTCCTGGGTTTCAAGGTCCATCCCGAGGTGCCGGCTGTCGCCGTACACCGCGTCGGCCACGACCCAGGCGGCATCGACGCCAGCGCCCAGCGCCCGGGCCAGCATCCGCTGGGCCAACTCCGGCTTGGTGGCAAAGTCCACGGTCTCGGGAACGCCAGCCTGCTGCCGCCGCGCCGCGTCGGCCGCCCACTCGGCAGGCAGGTACAGTTCCCGATCCAGAAACGCCTGCCCCCGGGTGGACGCATAGGCCAGAAACACGCCCACCTGGCAGTTCTCGATCCGTCCGGCGGTCCCACTGTACTGGCGCTTGACACCCACGGATTTGGTTCCCTTCTTGAGGAACCCCGTCTCATCGACCACGAGCACGGCATCGGCGGCCTTCAGGGTGCCCATGACATAGGCACGCAACGCGTCGCGCACGGCATCGGCATCCCAGGTGGCACGCCCCAGCAGGTGCTGCAGGCCATAGGGCGTGAGGTCACCGGCTTCCTCAGCCAGCTGCCAGCTATTCTTGTGCTCCGCCCCGGAGCGCAAACCGCGTAGGTAGGCGCGTGCCCGCGCGCGGGCCTCGGTTCGGGCGAAGTGCGGCCCAAGCCACCGGTCCACCGTCTCCAGTTCCGCACCCCACGCCTCAGTCACCTGGTGATTCACCGTCTGCGACATCCTGGCCTCCTGACGAAGGGAGGCATGATGCCATGTCACCACACGATCTACAACTGTAGTACTAGAACAGGCGTGACCGGTATTCTTCCTGGCGCTTGCCAAGGGACTCGTCGGGCGGCGGCAGGTCCTTCAACTCGCAGTTGATGGCATGCATCGTGGGGATGCTATCGGCTTCGGGCCAGCTTTCCGGTTTCCAGAGCCCGGAGCGCAGGAACGAGCGAGCGCAGTGCATGTAGACCTCGTCGATCTCCACGATCATCGCCAGTTTCGGGGCCCGCCCCTGGAGCGCCATCGTGGCCAGCAGGTCGGAATCGGTCGTTATGAAGCACCGGCCATTAATCCGGAGCGTCTCGTCTACATTCGGAATCATGAAGAGGAGGCCGATGTGCCCGTTCTCCAGGATGTTGCGATGGCCATCGACTCGGCGGTTGCCGAGCCGGTCCGGAATCGCGATCGTCCGCGGATCGAGGACGCGCACCACCCCGGGGGTATCGCCTTTCGGCGAGACATCGCAGTTGCCATCGGCATCGGCGGTGGCGACCAGGAAAAACGGCGACTGGGCGATGAACTCCTCGACCAGTGGCGTGAGGTAGGTCGTGTGCTTTTCGGCAATCGCCTGGCTGGGATCGCCGTTGATGGCGTAGAGCTCCTCGACTGCTGTGACCTGGTGCGCACGCAGCCGTGTCATCAGGTCGTCCTTCACGTCGGTTGCCATGCGCGCTGTCCTTCGTCGTGCCTTCCGGCCATCCCGTGAAACCTGCATCGTAGCAGGTGCGTATCCGGACAGGAGCGTTCTCCTTCCCACGTCATGTCGAGCACAGTCGAGACCAGCGTAGCGAGTCTCATCGCCACAGTGAACGCCGTGGCCGGCGCGTCAAACGAAAGCGAACCGCTACGCTGCCCTCGACTCCGTGGCGCTGCGCTTGGGATAACGATTCACCTGGACATTGGACGAAGGGTG
>JALZLU010000193.1 GCA_030858685.1 Chloroflexota bacterium
ACGCCCACGCTGTCGCAAGAAGTGCCCTACACGGCGGACGCGGCTCCGGTGACATGGACCGCCAGGCGCGAACAGCGACCGACCGATATCCACATCCGAAGCCTCGTGCACCGCTATCCCAACGGCGTGCTCGCGCTCAACGGCGTCGATCTCTCTTTCGACCCTGGCGAGGTCGTGGCCATCATGGGCCGCAACGGGAGCGGAAAGACGACGCTCCTGAAGCACTGCAACGGATCACTCCGTGCGACCGAGGGTTCGATCCGCCTGGGACACGAAGAGGTCGGCCGGAGGCCCGTGGATGAGATCGCTGGCACCGTCGGGCTGGTATTCCAGGATCCGTCGGATCAGCTGTTCGGGCGCTCGGTCGAACGGGAGGTCTCGTTCGGGCCTCGCAACCTGAGACTCGACACGGCCCTGGTCGAGCGACTTGTCGATCAAGCCCTGGCAATGACGGGCCTCGGATCCCAGCGGACGCGGAACCCCTACGACCTGGGCGTCTCGACTCGGAAGCTCGTCGCCCTTGCGAGCGTGTTGGCCATGGATCCGGCTGTGCTTCTTCTCGACGAGCCGACCACGGGCCAGGACGCCAGCGGGAAGCAGCTCGTGGCGGCGGTCCTTGGCGCATGGGCCGACATCGGCAGGACCGTCTTGGCCGTCACGCATGACATGGAGTTCGCGGCCCGCCACTTCGGTCGGATCGTGGTCATGGGCGAGGGACGGGTCCTCCTGGATGGAGCGCCAGAGAAGATCTTCGTGGGCGAGAACGTGCCCGTCCTTGCAAGCGCAGGACTTCGCCTGCCGCAGACCGCCGAGATCGGCGTGGCCCTCGGTCTCGGTCCGCCACTCCCGAGCACGGTGGCGGAACTCGTGTACAGGGCGCGCGGCGTAACGCCGCCTCCTACGTGATGCGGAGTTCGACTTCCGTGGCCTGTCCGCCGGCCAGTGTCCAGGCCCGGACGTGCGGATCGTTACCGGCAAGCGAACAGATGAGATAAAGGCTGTCGGGGTAGAACGCCAGGCCGAGGTCCGTCACGGAGGGCTCGGCGGGCGAGGCCACATGGGAATGGAAGATGCCCCACACCACCTCATCGCGATCGTCCAGCTCCAGCATGGCCGTGAGCTGCTCCTGCGGATCGATCAGGTAGCGATACGGTGACTGGGCAGCGTTGCGCAACGGGATGAACCTTGTGGCGCGGCCACCGGCCGCGGGCGGTCCATCACCGGCCAGCAGGCCACACGCCTCGTTGGGTCGGCAGGCTTCGGCCCACGTCAGCAGCTGCAAGTGAAGGGGGCCCGAAAGGGGGGCCTCGTGCGTGCCCGCAAAGCCGACACGATCGGTCTCACGCCGTCGAGTGCCGGCCTCGGCGGCCTCGCGCCAGGCGTCGTCCGGCGGCGGTGCCTGGTCCGTCATCGATCCTTCGGTGGATCGGTATCGGGCCGGCGATCGTCGGCCGTGACCCCCTTGGCCGCCGTGGCCGGGATGACATCGACTGCCGCCGCGCTGGGAGTGGCATCGCCGCCCGTGCCTTCCTCGGTGCGATGCAGCGCCCCGACCCGCTCGATGCGAACCTCATTGGCACGGTTGCCGCCGACGGAGCGCACCGTCAGGTGGTGGCCGTCCACCTCGATGCGATCGTCCACCTCGGGAAATCTGCCCAGCTGCTCCGTGATGAGGCCGTTGAGTGTCGCGGCGCTGGTGGTGGGGCCGGCGAGCTGCAGCCCATAGCGAGTCTCGAGGCTGCGCAGGCTCTCGATGCCCTTGACGGTCAGGATCCCGTCGTCGCTCTGGGGCTGCACTCGAGCCACCGGATCCACCAGGCCGCGCATCACGTCGGTCAGCGTCAGCACGCCCTCCGTGCCGCCCTGTTCATCGACCACCAGGGCGATCTGCTGGCGGCGACCCTGCAGGATGGCCAGCACGGTCTCCAGCGAGGCCTGCTCGTAGAGAGCCACGATAGGAGTGACCAGCGGCAACCACGCGTCAGGACCCTCCTCGTCAGGCAGATCGCGCCCGCACAAGTCGGTCACGTTGAGGAAGCCGAAGACGTCGTCCAGGCTTTCGCGGTAGACGACATAACGCACGTGCGGTGAGCGTCGTGCCGCGTCCATCAGCTGACCGACCGTCATGTCCGCAGCCAGCGCCACCATCTCCGAGCGGGGCCGCATCACGTCCCGAGCGCTGAGCTCACCGAACAGGAGAGCGTTGCGCACGGTGCCCGGTCGCACGCCCAGCAGACCTGCCTGCGCACTGGCCTCGATCGATTCGGCCAGCTCCACGATGCCCGAGCTGCGGTGGTGACTGGCCACGCCGGCCTGGATGCCAAAGGGCCGCAGGATCTGCCGGCCGATGCCGTTCAGCAATAGCGTTACCGGCCGCAGGATGAGCGCCATGATCTCGACCGGAAGGGCCAGGATGCGCGCGGTCGTCTCCGGGTAGCGCAGGGCGATGGACTTGGGCACGAGCTCCCCGAAGATCATCTGCAAGGAGATGAGGAAGGTGAAGGCAAGCACGGCGGAGATGACGGTCACCGTTCCGCTGCCCAGGCCCGTGCCCGCCACCAAAGGCACGAGGAAGGCGGTCATCGCCGGCTGGCCCAGGAAGCCGGCACCGATGGTCGTGATCGTGATGGCCAGCTGGTCCGCGGCGATGTAGTTGTCGAGATCCTTCACCGACTTGTCGACCAGGCGGTCGAGCCGTCCGCCACGCTCGCGCAGAGCGGCCACGGTGGTGGGCGGGATGGCTACGAGGGCGAACTCGTTGAAGACGGCCAGCGACTGCATGGCGGTCAGCAGCAGCACTGCCACGATGGACAGGAGGATGGGGATCCCCGGCTCGACAGGCATCGATCAGCCCTCAGCCTGCTCGTTACGAGTGGGGCCCACCTCGACCAGATGAACCCGCCGCTCCACCATCTCCACGACTCGCATCGTCCAGTCACCCAGCCGCACTCGGTCTCCTACGCGCGGCACGCGCTGTAGCCGCTCGCCCATCAGGCCGCCGATGGTCTCCACGTCCGTATCTCCCACGGGCAGCCTCAAGGGAGCCTCGCGGGCCCGTTCCAGGCGGTAGAGTCCCGGCACGAGATAGCGACCGGCGCCGATCTTGCGGGGCTCCCGGTCACGGTGGTCACGCTCGTCAGGCAGCGGGCCGGCCAGGAACTCCAGGACGTCGACCAGGCTCAGCATGCCGTCCACGTTGCCGTACTCGTCGGTCACCAGGACGAGCTGGTCGGACGCTCCGCCAAGGACCTCGATGGCCCGGCCCGCCGTGGTCGAGTCGGGCAGGTACAGGATGGGCACGATGGCTGCGCGCCAGTCATCCTCGGGCGTTCCCAGCAGGAGCCGTTTCACGTCGATGAGGCCGACCACATCATCCAGCGACCCGCGCACGACCGGATAGCGGCTGCGGCGGTGCTCGCCGACCTGGCGCAGCACCTCGGACCGGTCGGCGGAGACCTCGATGGTGCGGATGCCATCACGAGGCAGCATCAGGTTCCGGATGGGCACTTCGCCCAGGCTCAGGGCACGCCGGCCGAGGAACAGCTCCTGACGACTGATGATGCCCACCGAGGCACTCGACTCGAAGGCGTAGGCCAGATCCTGCGCACTCAACTGGAGATCGTGGCCGATGGGCGTGACCGGGATGCCGAACAGCCGCAGGACGGCGTTGCCCGCACCGTTCAGCAGGCTGATCACCGGGCTGAAGACGAGCGTGAAGATGCGCATCGGCCAGGCCACGAAGAGCGCCACCGACTCCGGCTTCTGAAGAGCCACCGTCTTGGGCGCCATCTCCCCGAAGATGAGGTGTGCGGCGGTGATCAGGAAGAGGGCCACGGCCACGGCGATGGTGTGTGCGGCGGCTGGCGCGAAGGAGCCCACGAGCTGTTCCAGGGTAGGCTCGATGGCGTGCGCCAGGATCGGCTCGCCGATGAAGCCCAGGGCGATGCTGGCCATGGTGATGCCCAGCTGGCTTGAGGCGATGTAGCGGTCCAGATTGCGCATCCCGTCAAGGGCCACGCGCGCCGTACCGTCACCCGCCTCCACGCGCTCGGCCAAGCGCGCCCGCCGGGCGGTGACGTAGGCGAACTCGGTAGCCACGAAAACGCCGTTGGCGGCGATGAGGATGGCCACCACGCCCAGTCCGAGGAGGAACTCGCTATCCAAGAGGAGTGTCTCTCACCACAGGTTCAGTGACTCGACGTCGTCCGTCTCCAGGTCGCGGTCCCAGATCTCCTCGGACAGGTACTTCCAGCCGCCATCGGCGAGGAGCACCACGATGGTGCCGTGTGACATGGTCGCGGCCACCCGCTGCGCGGCCACGATGGCACCACCCGATGACACGCCGGCGAAGATGCCCTCCCGCTCGGTCAACTCGCGCAGGGCAGTGATGGATTCCGCGTTGGAGACCAGGAACTTCCCGTCCAGGACGCTGGCGTCGAAGATCTCCGGGATGAAGCCCTCATCGAGCGAGCGCAGGCCCTGCACGGCGTCACCGGGCATCGGCTCGGCGGCGTAGATGCGCACGCCGGGATGATGGCGGCGCAGCCGGCGCCCGACACCCATCAGGGTGCCGCCCGTGCCCAGGCCGGCCACGAAGACGTCGACTTCGGGGCAGTCGGCGATGATCTCCTCGGCCGTGGTCTCCTCATGAGCCCGTGGGTTGGCCGGGTTGCCGTACTGATACGGCATCACGAATCGAGCGTCCTTCGCGACGAGATATTTGGCCATCTCCACCGCACCGTTGGAACCCTTCTCGCCCGGCGAGTCGATGATCTCCGCCCCGAAGAGGCCCAGCAACTGGCGGCGCTCCTGGGTCACGTTGTCAGGCATGACCACGGCCACGCGGTAGCCTTTGCGGCGCGCGATCATGGCCAGCGCGATGCCGGTGTTGCCGCTGGTCGGCTCCACGATGATCGAATCGGGGCTCAGCCGGCCCGACTCCTCCAGATCCTCGATGAGCGCGCGAGCCACGCGGTCCTTGACCGACCCGGTCGGGTTCAGGAACTCCAGCTTGGCGTAAAGCCGCACGTCCGGGTTGGGGCACATGCGGGGGATCTCCACCAGCGGCGTGTGGCCGATGGCATCCACGATGGAGGCATACCGGCCGCCGTGCGGCGGAGAGTCCTCATGCGCATGCGGTGCTGGCAGGGGACGGCGATCCGTCTTGGCCTCTCGTAAGGCCACGCTCAGATGCCACCCGCCATGGCCGGCAGCAGGATGACCGTGTCGTGCTCGGCGACCGGCGCCGCGAGCTCACCTTCGTAGCGCACGTCGCGTCCATTGAGGTACACGTTGACGAAGCGATGGAGTGACCCGTCGGCAGTGAAGATCTGATCTCGCAGGCCAGGATGCTGCTCGACGACGGCGGAGAGGACTTCACCGACCGTGCCGCCGCTGACCGACAGCTCCTTGGCGCCGCCGGCCTGGACCCGCAGCACCGGCGGGATGCGCACCGCGGTCACGCAGACACCCGAGCCGCAAGCACGGCCTCCCCGCAGGCGGGGCAGTCCGGGTCGCGCCGCAACTGGACTTCCTGGAATGTGCCGTCCAGGGCGTCGTAGATGAGCAGCCGCCCGGCCAGACTGTCGCCGATGCCCAGGAGCAGCTTGATGGCCTCCGTCGCCTGGAGCATGCCCATCACGCCGGGCACCACGCCCAGGACACCAGCCACGGAGCAGCCCGGCGCCAGCTCGGGGGGAGGCGGCGTGGGGTAGAGGCAGCGATAGCAAGGTCCGTCGAAGGGGCGGAAGACAGTGAGCTGACCCTCGAAGCGGAAGACCGAGGCGTGCACCACGGGGATGCCCGCGCGCACGGCTGCATCGTTCAGCGTGTAGCGCGTCTCGAAGGTGTCCGTGCCGTCCAGGATGATGTCGTAGCCGCTGATCAGCCGCTCCACGTTCTCCTCGGTCAGCATCTCCTCATGCGGGACCACCGTCACGTCCGGGTTGAGGG
>JALZLU010000197.1 GCA_030858685.1 Chloroflexota bacterium
CTTCATCGACTGTTCGCATCGCGTCGAACCGGGTTGTGCCGTGCGCGCGGCCATCGCCAGCGGCGAACTTGCCGAGACGCGCATGGGCAGCCACCAGAAGCTGCAACGCGAGATCGCCGCCACGGAGCGCCGGTCGTCGCCCGCGCAGGCGCGCGCAGAGGAACGGCGCTTCACGCGTAGCGTGCGCAGTTCCTGCCGCATCCAGGACCGCCTCAAGGGCCGGCTCGACGGCGTCTGACGGCCCCCACCGACTCCCAGGAGATGACCAACCACGAAGACGACGGTGGATCCGACCGCAGGGCTCACGCTGGCCGACGCGCCGGCTATCCCGGACCTCCGCATCCGCCGCTACCGCGGCGCCTCCGATCTTCCCGCCATGGTCCGGGTCGGCAACGCCGCTCATGACGCCGATGGCGTCGATGAGGTGGTGACGCTCGAGGGGATGACCGTCGACTACGCCAACCTCACCAACTCGGATCCGTATCGGGATACCCTGCTGGTGGAGGTCGATGGCCTCGTGGTGGCCTACTCGCGGGTCGAGTGGGAGGACGAGAACAACGGCGGGCGTACCTACACGAGCTTCGGCTTCATCGACCCCGTATGGCGCCGACGCGGGCTCGGTCGGGCGATGCTTCGGGAGAACGAGCGGCGCCTGCGCGAGATCGCCGCGGAACACACCCACGACAAGCCGCGCTGGTTCGGCTCGTTCGGGGCCGATCGCGACCAGTCCAACACTCGACTCTTGCTGAGCGAGGGCTACGTCGTGGTCCGCCACTTCTATGACATGGTCCGGCCCAAGCTCGACGACATCGATGACTTCGTCATGCCCGAGGGACTGGAGATCCGCCCGGTGAGCCGGGAAGGGTTCCGAGCGGTCTTCGAGGCGGACGCGGAGGCGTTCCGGGACCACTGGGGTGGTGTCGACTCGTCAGAGGAGGCATTCCAGCGCTGGGTCAACGGGCCGACCTTCGACCTGTCCCTGTACCTTGTCGCGTGGGACGGTGACCACATCGCGGGCGGGGTACTCAACGGCATCGACCCGGTCGAGAACGCCCAGCGAGGTTACCAGCGCGGACTGCTGGACTCGGTCTTCACGCTCCGGCCGTGGCGCCGCCGTGGACTGGCGCGCGCGCTGATCGGCAGGTCCCTGGGCCTGCTCCGAGAGCGAGGCATGACCTCCGCCGCGCTGGGCGTCGACGCAGCGAACCCCAACGAGGCGCTGGCCCTGTACCGCTCGTCCGGCTTCCTGGTTCACCGTTCGTACGCCGCGTACCGCAAGCCGTTCGATCCAGCCCTGGGCGCGGAGTGGGAAGCACTGCCGGAATAGGGAGAGGCCCCGGCGTGCTGCCGGGGCCGTCCCGTGCCTGCGATGGTCGCTGGATGTCGGTCGGGGTGTGTGATCGCCCCCGTTAAGCGGGAACCTCGTAGGTTCGGTCACGTAGACTTCCGCCGCGATGGACGCCTCACTCCCGGCTCTCAGCGATGCATCAGCCCTGCCGCCGCCTTCATCCCCGGCACCCGCGGCGGGTCGACCGGAAGGCGTGCTTCGCCATGCCGTCGATGAGGCCGCCCGGTTCCTGCGGGCCGACGGCGCCATCCTGTACATGCTCGAGCCGGACGGCGTGACGCTCCGCTGGGAGTGCGATGCGGGGGATCACGTCGGACGAGGAGCGGGCCTGGATGCGCTCCCTGGCACTGCCCGTGGGCACGGGCATGTATGGCAAGGCCGTGGCTGAACGGGCCGTGCGCATGACACACGATTACACCGAAGACCAGAGTTTTCCGCACGCGTGGATGACCGATCAGGTCTTGCGCGGCGTGGGCATCCGTTCCATGTGCGTGGCGCCCCTGCTGGCCGGTGAAGGGGTCCTGGGAGCGCTCGGCGTCTACTCGGGGCGGCCGCATGCCTTCGGCGAGTCGGACGCCGCGCTGGTGCGGGCGCTGGCCGACCACGCCGCGGCCTCCGTGGTCAACGCACGCCTCATCGAGCAGCTTCGTGACGCGCGAGGAGAACTCGAGCGGCGCGCTGAAGCCGAGCGGACATTGCGCGCGATAACGGCACGCATCACGGCCTTCCAGGCGCCGGAGGAGGTGCTCCAGCGCATCGTCGATGAGTGTGTCCGGCTGCTGGGGGCAGATGGCGCCCATCTGGCGCTGATGGCTGACACCGGCCGCCATCTTGTGCCGGCCGTGGTGGCTGGCTCGACCGACGTCGAGACACGTGCCTGGCTGCACTCCATGAGATTCCCCGTGGGTGGCGGGATCAACGGGCTGGCGGCGCTTCTGGGTGTCCCCGTGCGCACCGCCGACTACCTCAGCGATCCGCGCATCCCCCATGAAGAGGACGACCAGCGGGTCGCCCTCAGACTGGGGCTCCGCGGCATGGCTGCGGCGCCCTTGCGGGGACAGCGCGGCGACATCATCGGCACGCTCGCCATCTCCTATCGAGAGCCGGTCGAGATCGAGAGTGATGCGATCGACCTTCTCCAGGGCCTGGCCGATCAGGCTGCCATCGCCGTCTCCAACTCACGCCTCTATGCCGAGCTGCGCCAGTCCGAGGACCGCTACCACTACCTCCTGCGCAACTCGCCCGACCTGGTCTGGTCCACCGACGCGGAGGGCAACTTCACTTTTCTGAGCGATGCGCTCGAACCCATGCTGGGCTGGCAGCCGGAAGAGATGACGGGGCAGCACATCTCGGCCATCACCGCCCGCGATGTCACGCCGCTGGTCGACACCTGGCGCGCCATCAGCCTCCCGCCCTACCCGGACCAGCAGATCTCCGTGTCGCTCCAGCACCGAGACGGACGGACCGTGGCGGCCGACCTGCGCGCGGTGGCCATCGTGGTCGACGGTGCATTCCAGGGCGGCCACGGTGCCGCGCGGGACATGCGCGCCCCGGAACGTCTGGAGCGGGATCTGCGTCGCCAGGCCGTGGAGCTGGCATCGGCCCAGGAGCGTGCCCGACTGGCACGGGAGTTGCACGACTCGGTCACCCAGGCCCTCTTCAGCATGACCCTCACGACACGCTCCATCGAGATGCTGGTCGACCGGGATCCGGATGCCGCGGAGCAGAAGCTCACCGAGTTGCGGCAGCTCGAGCACGACGCGCTGGCCGAGATGCGTGCCCTGATCTTCGAGCTGCGCCCCGGCAACCTGGAGGAGGTCGGCCTCGTGGAGGCGCTCAGGACCCACGCCGCCGCCGTGCAGAGCCGGACCGGCATCGTCGTCACGGTCGACTCGGATTCCGTGGAGCGCCCGCCGGTGGACATCGAGAGCGCTCTCTACCGCGTGGCGCAAGAGGCCCTCCACAACGTCGTCAAACACGCCAGAGCGGGCAGTGTGCGCATCGCCATCGAGCGCTCCGCCGGACGGCTGCGCATGGAGGTCTCGGACGACGGGCGGGGCTTCGACCAGGCTGCCGTCGGCGCGGACGGCCTCGGTCTGGCGGGCATGGGCACGCGAGTCGAGGTGCTCGAAGGCCGCCTGGCCATCGACACCGCATCCGGTCAGGGCACGCGTGTGAGCGCCGACGTGCCACTGCCTGCCTCGACCGGCTGACCCGGAGGCCGCCCGAGGAACGGACATCCCACTACGTCATTCGTCGCGGAACGGTTCGGGGCACCCGCCCGATGGACCGGCACGCAGCCGCACCCAGACTTGCTGCATGACCTCGCCCGAGCGTACCCCGCTGTCCCGCCCCAGCCACGTGCTGGTGGTGGACGGGGACCGGCGTGTGCGTCAGAGCGTCTCGGACCTCATCGCGGCAGCCGAGGACCTGGAGCTCACCGATGCTGTGGCGGACACCAGCTCCGCCCTGGCCTCACTGGCGCTGAGACCTGCGCACATCGTGCTCATCGATCCCCACCTGCCCGATGAAGCCGCCGGTCTGGCCCTCATGGAGACACTGCGCGACGATCGGCCGGACCTGGCGCTGGTCGTCATGAGCTGCTCGGCCCGCGTGGGACTTCGCTCCATGGCCCTGGGCGCTGTGGCGTTCGTGCCCAAGACCGGTGACCCTGAGTCGCTCGTGGACGTCCTCCGCCGCGCATCGGACGGTCGCACGCCGCACTGAGCCGGGCGAGCTGAGCAGGACCGCCACGCTGCGGATCGCACGCACCGTCGCGGGGGCCCGTCCATGACTTATCGTGTGCCGCGATGGGCGGAGGCAACGCCTCACAGGAGGGATCCGTGACCGATTCACAACCGAGCAGCCAGTCCGAAGAGGGCACGGCAGCGGAGGCCATCCGGGTGCTGCTGGTCGATGACCATGCGGTCGTGCGGCGCGGCCTCCGGACCTTCTTTGACCTGCTGGATGACATCGAGGTGGTGGGCGAGGCTGGTGACGGGCTGGGGGC
>JALZLU010000208.1 GCA_030858685.1 Chloroflexota bacterium
CCTCACGTTCCAGCTGGTCCACCTCACGCGCCATCTGCTCCAGGAGGTGGGTGGCGGACAGGTCGACGAAAGCGTGCACGGCGTCGATACGCAGCCCGTCCAGGTGGTAATCCCGCAGCCACATCAAAGCGTTGTCCACGAAGAAGCGGCGCACCTCGTCGCTCCCGGCGCCATCCAGGTTGACCGCCGCGCCCCACGGCGTGTGGTATCGCTCCGTGAGATACGGCCCGAACTGCGACAGGTAATTGCCGTCCGGCCCGAAGTGGTTGTAGACGACATCGAGCAGGACGGCCAGTCCGCGCCCATGCGCGGCATCCACGAACCGCTTCAGCCCGTCCGGGCCGCCGTAGGCATGATGTGGCGCGAACAGGTCGACCCCGTCGTAGCCCCAGCCTCGCTCGCCCGGGAACTCGTTGACGGGCATGAGCTCCAGGTGGGTCACGCCGAGCGCGACCAGGTCATCGAGCCGTTCGATGGCCGCGTCGAACGAGCCGCCTGCCGTGAACGTCCCGACGTGCAACTCGTAGACGACGCTCTCGGCCAGGTCCGGCGCGCCCCAGCTGGCGTCTGACCAGGTGAAACGTCCATGGTCGACCCAGCGCGACCGACCATGAACGCCCGCCGGCTGCCATGGCGACCTCGGATCGGGCAGCGGCTCGCCGCCATCCACCGAAAAGGCGTAGTCCGTCCCGTGCGTCAGCGGAGCCTCGCTCGCCCACCAGCCACCGCGAGTGGAGCGCATGGCGCGGCGCTCTTCCCCCACGACCAGCTCGAGCGTACGCGCGTCGGGGGCCCAGACACGCGCTCGGCTGCTCACGCCTCTGCACCCTCACGCACCAGGAGAGCGACAGGGAAGCGTGCCAAGAGGTCGGCCAGGGGCAGGCGCCCGCCCTGCCACTCTTCGCCGGTCAGGGCGTTCCGCCAGTCATCTGGCGGCACGTCCACGGTGGTGTCGCCCCAGTCCCGCCCCAGCCCGACAAGGAGTCGCGGCACGACGGAGATGACCCGGTCGCCGCGCGAGAATGCCACCGCGTGCGACGCTTTTCGGCCCTCGCTCTGCAGCGGCCGATACCTGCCCGACGCGCCGAACGCGGCCGGCCACTCGCGTCGTACCGCCAGAGCTCGCTGGATGACCCAGAGCTTGGGCAGCCCCTCGGCGAGGCGCGACATGAGGACTTCCGGGCTGTTACCTGCGGCTTCCTCCAGCAGACGCTGACGGAGCTCGAAGTCGACCGGTCGACGGTTGTCCGGATCGACCAGACTGTGATCCCACAGCTCGGTGCCCTGGTAGACGTCTGGGATGCCGGGCATCGTCAGCTTCAGCAGGGTCATGGCCAGCGACGTGATGCGCGCCGGCTGTGCGAGCTTCTCGACGAAAGCGTCCATATCCCTGCGGAAGCCCTCGCTGTCCAGCGCGTTGGCGATGAAACCGCTGAGCGCCGCTTCGTAGGCCTCATCCGGCCGGGTCCAGGACGTGTGCAGCTTCTGCTCACGGACGGACTTGAGCATCGCCTCCTGTACTCGATCCACCTCGATGGGCCAGGCCCCCACCAGGGTCTGGTAGAGGAACCACTCCGTGTTGCGGTCGGGTAGGTCGCGCCGCCGGTGCGGGGTGTTGATGCTGCCCCAGCGACGGACCGCGGCACCCCACGCGTCAGGGATCTCGGACAATAGGTGGATGCGCGCTCGTGTGTCCTCGCTGCGCTTCGTGTCGTGCGTGGAGCTGGACGACATGGTGTCCGGCCACCGCCCGTGGATCTCCGCGTTCTCCCGGTGGAAGCGGTCCAGCGGCACGCCGAAGACGGCCGGGTCGCCACCCACCTCGTTGAGCGAGATGAGCCGGTCGAAGCGGTAGTAGGCAGTGTCCTCCACGCCCTTGGCCATCACCGCGCCGGTGAGCTGCTGGAAGCGCATGGCCAGCTCCGACTCCTGCGGTCCGCGCAGTCGCACACCCAGGATGTCGCCCAGGAAGTCGAACAGATCAGCGTCGAGGTCCTCGCGCCGAGCCTTGGCGTCGCGCACGGCCGCGGAGATGACGGCCTCGTCCTGCGGGCCTGCCTGGCCGGACTCAGCGCGCACGTAGGAGCGGTAGACCGGGAACGAGACACAGATCGCTTGCAGGGCCTCATGCAGATCGTGGCGGGTGTGGTCGCGGTGCCGCCGGTGGCGCTCACAGATGCGCAGCGCCAGCGCCGTCAGGCGGTTCAGCTCCGAACCGAGGATCTCGCGGAGGACGAGCTGCTTGCCATCGCGCACGACCTGCGCCATCGACTCGTCCAGGCCGGTGAACTCGACGTATGAGCGCGTCAGCGGGTCCTCGCCCGCCGCATCGATGAAGAGCCCGTCGACACGATGCAGGGCGTCGTATCCGGTCGTACCCGCCACCGGCCACGTGCGCAGCTTCTCGCCTGGTTCCAGGATCTTCTCCACCACCAGCCACGCGCCAGGATCGGCCCGCCGCAGGCGATCGAGATACTGCGCTGGATCGCGCAGACCATCGGGATGATCGATACGCAGCCCGTCCACCGACCCATCACGAAGCCAGCCCAGCACGAGCGCATGCGTTTCGCCGAAGACCGCCTCGTCCTCGACGCGCATGCCCGCCAGGGTCGTGACGTCGAAGAATCGCCGGTAGTCAAGGTCACGGCCGGCTGTCCGCCACAGGGCCAACCGGTAGTTCTGGCGCTCGAGTAGCGCATCCATCCGGTCCGGGTCTGCGTTGATCGCTTCCAGCACCGCGTCGACGGCCTGCGCCACCTCCGGCTCAGCCGCGAGGAGCCGGTCGAGCATCTTACGCAGGACTTCCTTGTCCCGGTCACGACGCTCGACGCTCGCTCGGTCATCCGAGGTCGAGGGAGGCAGAGCCGTGAAGGTCGCCGCCAGCAAGGCCAGCTCGTGTGAGTCGACCCGCTGGGCAGCCTCCGCCAGCAGCTCGTCGAGGGACCGCGGCGCCACCGGCAGACGATGTTCGTGATACTCGATGCGGAACGACCCGCCCTCGCGCCGGATGCTCAGGGCGCCGGCCTCTACCTCTCGGCCGTAGTGGTCACCCAGGATGGGTACCAGGACCGTGTCTCGCAAGGCCGGCGCGGGCGGCGCCCAGTCGACATCGAAGTAGCGCGCGTAACGGCTGGCACGTCCGTTCTCCAGCACGTCCCACCACCACGGGTTCTCCATGGTGATGGCCAGGTGGTTGGGCACGATGTCCAGCACGATGCCCATGCCCGCATCGCGTGCCGCAGCCACCAGCTCCCGCCAGCCGCTCTCGCCGCCCAGCGCCTCGTTCACGCGCTGCGGATCGACCACGTCGTAGCCGTGGGTACTGCCCGGCGTGGTCTGGAGCACGGGCGAGCAGTACAGGTGACTCACTCCCAGACGCGCCAGATACGGCAGGAGCTGACGCGCCGCCACGAAGTCGAAGCCGCCGTGGAGCTGAAGACGGTAGGTCGCGGAGGGGATCCGCTGCCTCGCCTCCGGATCCGGCGGTGGCGGCGTGGTCTCAGGCGGCATCTACCCTCCGCAGGAGCACCAGGGAGTTGCTCTCCACTGACCGGCTGGCACCGGCGCGGTGCACCGGCGGGCGGGCAGGAAACGATGGCTCCTCGTTGGTGTCGAAGACCACCTCCCAGCGCTTTCCGTACTCCTTGCCCGGCAAGCGGAACTTCGAGGAGCCGTCGCGCGAGGAGACGATGACGTAGAACGTGTCGTCCGGGACCGGCTCGTAGTCCGAGCCCAGAAGCCTGGCGCCGCTCAGCCAGATGCCCAGCGCGTTGACCAGGCCCGAGGCCCACTCCTCCTCGGTCATCTCGATGCCTTCCGGCGTGAACCAGGCGATGTCGCGGATCCCCTCGCCATGGATCGGCCGATCCTGGAACCAACGGCGCCGGCGGAGGACCGGATGCGCCCGGCGCAGCGCGATGAGGCGGCTGCTGAACGCGAGCAACGGCGCATCCACGGACGCCCAGTCGTACCAGGCGATCTCGTTGTCCTGGCAGTAGGCGTTGTTGTTGCCACCCTGCGTGCGACCGATCTCATCGCCGCCCAGCAGCATGGGCACGCCCTGCGAGAGCATCAGCGTGGCCAGGAAGTTGCGTTGCTGGCGGGCGCGCATGCGCTCCACGCCCGGGTCATCAGTGGGTCCCTCCGTGCCGCAGTTCCAGGAACGGTTGTCGTCCGTCCCGTCACGCCCGTTCTCGCCATTGGCCTGGTTGTGCTTCTCGTTGTAGGAGACCAGGTCACGCAGCGTGAAGCCGTCGTGGGCGGTCACGAAGTTGATGCTGGCGGAGGGCCGGCGGCCCGTGGTCTCGTACAGGTCCGAGCT
>JALZLU010000210.1 GCA_030858685.1 Chloroflexota bacterium
GAGCGACTCGGCCCGCTCCGGCAGACGAAACGTGATCGAGCCGGACTCGGCGACCAGGACCTTGTCGTAGTCGTGCCGGTGCGCCGGATAGTGGTCACCCGGGCCGTTGGACCAGCGGCCGCTCATCCGAGCGCCCCGATCTCCACGCCGATGAGCGTACCCACCAGGAAGGTCACACCTGCCGCCAGCGCGCCGATGGACACCTGGCGCAAGCCCGAGAAGATGAGGCTGCGACCGGTCACCAGGCTGACGCCGGCTCCCACCACGAAGAGTGCCCCAAGGGCCAGCACGAAGGCGGCGATCAAGGCGGACGCTCCGGACGTGAGCAGGTACGGGACGAGCGGGATGATAGCCCCGATGACGAACGCCACGAAGGAGGAACCCGCTGCTCCCCATGGTGAGCCCAGCTCATCGGGGTCCAGGCCCAACTCCTCGCGGACCTTGGTATCCAGAGCCGCTTCCGGATCCTGCATCAGACGCTGAGCGAGGCGCGCCGCCTCGGCTGCGGGGATGCCCTTGGAGCGATAGATGGCGGCCAGTTCGCGCTCCTCCGCGTCAGGCATGATGCGCATCTCCTCGCGCTCCAGCTGGATCTGTCGCTGGAAGAGTTCGCGCTGGCTCTGCATGCTGATGTACTCGCCGGCGGCCATGGAGAAGGCGCCGGCCAGCAACCCCGCCACGCCGGCCAGGATCACGAAGCGCGAGTCCGCCGTGGCGCCGGCCACGCCCATCACCAGCGACAGGTTGGAGACGAGGCCGTCGTTGATGCCGAAGATGGCCGCACGCAACGTGCCCGAGCGGCTCGCCCGGTGCCAAGACTCGTCCCGGTCGCGGGGCCGGGCACGGGCCGCCTCCTGGATGTCCTCCCGAGCGGCGTCGGCGACACCGGGCGGCTGGCCGGCGACACCCGGCGCGGCTGCGGCCATGCCTGCCGCGGTGGCTATCGCGCCGCGCTGGGAAGCCACGGGCGCGATCGCGTCCGCGCGACCCGGCAGGGCTGCTTCGGCCAGGGCCGGCATGCCCGCGTCGAGCCGCTTCCAGATCTCGGCATGCTCACGCTCGTCGGCCGCGATGGCTGCCACTTCCGGGCCATCCTGCTCCGCGTACGACTCCTCCTCGTCGCCTTCCAGGGCACGCACCAGGCCGGATACGGCGTTGGTGCCGAAGACGCGTGCCAGACCCAAGATGAGACGCACGCGCGTGCTGGCACGGCCCGCTTCGGGAACGTCGACACCGCCCTCGCGGAGCCGCGCGGCCCAGATATCGGCATGCCGCTTCTCGTTGGCTGAGATGGCCCGGAACGCAGCTGCCCGCCGGGCATCCTTTTCGATCCGAGAGAGCCCCTCGTACAGGACGATCGCGTCTCGCTCGAGCTTGAGATTCTCCAGGCTGCGGCGCTGGTCGTCGGGATCCAACAGCGGTGCGTACACGGTCACTGGGGCATCCTAGCCGAGCCTTCGAACAGGATCACCTGGCGAGCGTATCCAGCGCACGCGCCCTACCATTCCAGCGCATGCAACGACGACGACCGCTGCGATACCTCTCCGCGGCGGACGTCGAGTCGCTGCTGCCGCCCGTGGCTGAGCGAATCGCCCTGGCCCGAGGCGCAATGCTGGCCCTGGTGGCGGACGCCGAGCTGCCGCCCAAGCTGGGCGTGCACCCACGCGGGCCCAACGCCTTCGCGCACGCGATGCCCGCGCTTCTCCGGGGCGCGGACGAGTCGGGCAGCCGGGACCTGGTGGGCATGAAGTGGGTGGTCGGCTTTCCGGACAATGCGAAGCGCGGTCTGCCGGCCGTCCACGGCACGGTCCTGCTCAACGATCCGATCACGGGCGTGCCGCTGGCCGTGCTCGATGCCGGTCCCATCACGGCGCATCGCACGGCGGCGGTCAGCGGCGTGGCCATTGCACGCTGGGCGGCACGCAGCGAAGGCAGACCGCTGCGCGTGGCCATGCTGGGAGCTGGCGTCCAGGCGCGCAGCCATCTGCCCATCGTGGCGCACCTCCTGCCCGGGTCCTGGCTCACGGTGCACGACCGAAATCCGGAACGCGCCGAGGCGATCGCCGCCGAAGCCGCCGCCACAGGCTCCTTCGCCGAGACGGACACGGCGGTCTCAGCCATAGGCGCCATCCGCGATGCAGACTTCGTCCTGTCGCTGGTCTCCTTCGGTCCTGACCGACAGAGCCTGCCGGCGCATGCCTTCCGCCCTGACGCACTGGTGGTCGCAGTGGACTACGACATGAGCGTGCCGGCCGCCCTCGCCTCCGATGCGGCGCTCTTCGTGGTCGATGAGGCCGGCCAGTTCCGGGCCAACCGCGAGGCCGGCGTGTTCGCGGGCTACCCCGATCCCGCCGGCATCATCGGCGAGTGGCTCGACCCCAACGCGCCGCTGGCGAACCCGGCCGCCCCCGAGTTCGCGGGCACCGACGACTCCGCGCAGGCCGGGCGCACCCTCGTCACGCACCTGGGGGTCGGGCTCGCGGACATCATCTTCGCCGATGCGCTGTTGCGCGTCGCCGAGCATCGCGGGCTCGGCCTGGAGCTGCCGTGAACGTTGACAGGAGCGCGCAGGAGGATGGCCGGCGAGCCGACCTGTTGGTCGTCGGGGCCGGCGTGATGGGCTCATGGACCGCCTATCTCGCGCAGCGCGCGGGAGACCGTAGCGTCACCCTGCTCGATGCCTGGGGACCGGGGCATCTGCGCGCCTCGAGCGGCGACGAGACGCGCATCACCCGAGCCGCGCACGGGGCCGAAGCGCTGTACACGCGATGGGCGCGACTGGCGCTGGAGCACTGGAAGCAGTTCGAGCAGGAGCACGGCGTGGAGCTGTTCGTGCCCGCCGGGTTGCTCTGGTTCGCCCACCATGAGTCGAGCTTCGAGTCCGCCTCGGCCGCGGTCCTCGAGGCTGAGGGCATCCCCTTCGAGATGCTCCGGCCGGATGAGCTGCGCCACCGCTGGCCGGCCATCGGCACGGATGACGGGCTGCGCTTCGCGCTCTACGAGCCGGAGGCCGGTGTGCTCATGGCGCGGCGCGGCTGTCAGGAGGTCACGCGGGCCTTCCGCGAGGCGGGCGGAGCCTTCGACCTCGCGGCCGTGCGGCCGGCTCGCGTGGAAGGTGGGCGCCTCCTGTCTGTGAAGGATGGCTCTGGCGCCAGTTGGTCGGCGGAGTCGTTCGTGTTCGCCTGCGGTCCCTGGCTGCCGCGCATCTTCCCCGAGGTGCTCGGTGCCGTCATCCGCATCACCAAGCAGGATCTGGTCTTCATGGGACCGCCCGCCGGTGACGAACGCTTCACGGCCGCCGCCATGCCCGCCTGGGCCGACTACGACGCGGCCTACTACGGGGTGCCCGGCATCGACGACCGCGGCTTCAAGCTGGCGCCGGACCGTTACGGACCCATTTTCGATCCGACCAACGGCGAGCGCGTGATCGACCCCGATTCGGTGCGCCTAGCGCGAGCCTACCTGCGGCATCGCTTCCCAGACCTCGCGCATGCCCCCGTCGTGGAGACGCGCGTGTGCCAGTACGAGAGCACCATCGACGCCAACTTCGTCATCGCTCGTCACCCCGATCTGGAGAACGTGTGGCTGGTGGGCGGCGGTTCCGGGCACGGCTACAAGCACGGACCGCGCATCGGCGAGTACGTCCTCGCGCGGCTGAACGGTGCCGCAGAGGGTGACCAGGATGGTCCGGGGGAAGGTCGTTTTCGACTCGGCACGCGCCAGCCGGGCAGCGCGGCGCGTACCGGCGGCGACGACATGGCGCGCACCTGGGACCTGTTCTAGAGGCGCCTCGGAGCGAGGGGTGTAGCCTGACGGGCATGACCCAGCGGCGGGACGAACGACACGCCGATGCCGGCAGCATCGAAGAGTTGGGGTCCGTGGCGCTGCCAACACGAGTAGGCAGTGACCGGTCGGCACTGATCCCGGCATTCGTCGTCGGCGCGCTGCTGGTCGCGGTCGTGGCAGTCGGTGTATCGGGTCGCACCGAGGCGCCCCGTGATCCGGTGCCGCCAGTCGCTGCCTTCGATGCGTCGCCCACGCCGCCCGCCCTCGGCGACCCGACCCATACCCCTGCTCCCCAGCGCGGCGGCCCCCGCCTAGCCCCGACTCCGGGACAGCCCGAGCCGCCGAGCGTGGATGCGCTTCCCGAGATCTGGTGGCCGTCCGCCGAACTGCGCTTCTGGCTGGTGCTGGATTCGGATGACGAGCGGCTGATCAGTACCGACCTTGAGGCGACGCAGGGCTTCTACCAGGCGGTGCCCATGACCGGAGCGCTGGGCGACGCCGTGCGGGCACGACTGTTCGGGCGCCTGGGCGGCAACGACCGGCTGCAAGTGGCTGACGTGCTGGTTCCACGAGTCCCCGACGGATCGCTGGATCTGCCGCTCGAGCTTGGCGGGGGGCCGCTCCCGTTGGCTCTTCGTACACAGCCGGAGCACGGTTGGTCGGTCGGCCCTCTTCACTACCAGCTTCGACTGGAGCAGAGCCGTGGCCGTCCTGGCTCACCGCTGCTGGTGGCCGAGGTCTTTGCGCCCTACACCACCACGTACATTGAGTCCTCCAGCCCCAGCGAGGCGCGGGACCGCGTGCTGGCCAGCGCCGAGGTCCAGGAAGCGTTGACCCTTTCGACGCGCTGTTCACGGATGCTGGACCCCAGGATCGGCCGCTCGGAGGCGAACCTGGATGGCTGCCTGCGCTTCTTCGCGCGCCAGGGCGTCACCTGGAC
>JALZLU010000243.1 GCA_030858685.1 Chloroflexota bacterium
TGGACCGGCTGACGCGGGAGGCGACGAACAGCGAGTACTCCTACACCGGTGACATCAAGGCCTGGTTCGATGGTGAGATGGCCATCGGCATCACCGAGCTCCCCGAGATGCCGGCGGCGAGTGGTGGCGACGCGGTCGATGGGCCGGCGGCGCCACCGTTCGTCGGATCGATCAGCGTCGCTGATCGGGCCGCACTTGATGCATTCCTGACGCGCATGCGCGACGACGGCACAGAAGCAGGCGCCACCTTCGCCGAGACGGCCCACGACGGTGTCACGATCGTGACCATCCAGGAAGGATCGATGCCCGAGGGGTCCTTCTCATATGCCGCCACGGATGACTCGCTGCTGTTCGCTTCACACACCCCCGACCTGATCGCGGCCCTGGATGTGCGCAGCGGGGCACAGCCCTCGCTGGCCGGCGACCAAGCCTTCCAGGACCGCTTTGCAGCGCTGCCCACCGAGCGTCTTGGCGCGCTCTACATGGACCTCAGCGGGTATCGCGAGCTGCTCGAGTCCCAGTTCTCGGAGGCGGACGAGGCCACCAGGGCGATGGTCAGCGATGCCTTTGAGCGGATCCCGGACTCGGTGGCGGCCACGCTTCGCGTGGAAGGCGACCGGATGGTCGCCGACATGGTCTGGAGTGGCCCGGACGGCGCGGCCACTCCGACGGCGCGCAGCACCGCGCTCGCCGCACACATGCCCAGCACGTCCGCCTTCTATCTCGAGACGCGGGATGTCGGAGAGACCATCAAGACGACCGTCGAGCAGGCCCTGGATCAGTTCGGAGAGATGCTGCCCGAGAGCCAGCTCGATCAGGTCGAGGACTTCCTTGGCGCGCCCGTGGAGGACTTCCTGCTGTGGATGCAGGACTCGGCCGTGAGCGTATCCCTCGACGGCGATCAGGTCACCTTCGGCATGGCCGCCACGGTCACCGACACCACTATCGCGGCCCAGCGCGTCGAGCGACTGACTACGGCCGTGCGCGCCGCGGCAGCCTTCGGTGAGGTGCCCTTCGAGATCGAAGAGGTCGATGTCGCCGGATCGCTGGTCACCACCATCCGACCCGTGCGCGATCCTTCGTTCCCGCTGCCGCAGGACCTGCCCTTCGATCCGTCCCTCAGCTACGGCATTCACGACGGCGTCTTCTACCTCGGCATCGGCGACTTCGTGGCGGATGCGATGCAGCGGGGCGAGGCCGACTCACTGGCCGGCAACGCGGCCTACAGCACGGCGCTCGAGGCCGCCGGTGGAGCCACCAACACTGGTGTCATGTATCTCGATATCGCCTCGATGAGGTCCTTCGGCGAGCGCATGGTGCCTGAGACTGAGCGGGCCGACTACGATCTCGAGGTCAAGCCGTACCTCGAGGCTCTGGACCGTTTCATCGTGACCGGCACCAGCGCCGAGGGCGCCTCTGCAGCGCGAGCGCTGCTCTTCGTGGAGTGACGCCGCGCCCCTGCGAGTAGGCTTTGCCCTCGTCGAGTACCCTTGCGCATCGGCGCCAGTCGCTCACGCCCGTTCGCATCCGACAGGAGGTCCCTTCGCCCGTGGCAGTCCGTATCCGTCTCACCCGCGTCGGTGCGACCAAGAAGCCCACCTACCGCTTCGTCGTCACCGACAGCCGAAGCGCCCGAGACGGTCGCTCGCTCGATACCCTCGGTCACTACGATCCGCGCAAGGATCCGGTCGAGATCGAAGTGGACGCCGAGAAGGCCACCAAGTGGCTGGGCCACGGCGCCCAGCCGTCCGACACCGTCGCGCGACTCTTCCGCCGCGTCGGCATCCTGCCCGACGTCCGCTGAGCTGCTGATGTCTGCCCCCGAACTGGTCGAGTACGTCGCACGCTCCCTGGTCGACGACCCGGAGGCCGTCTCCGTGGAGGTCCACGACGAGGACGGCGCCACGGTCATCGAGCTGCACGTCGCTGAAGAGGACATGGGCAAGGTCATCGGCCGCAATGGCAGCGTGGCCAAGGCGATGCGCACCCTGCTGAAGGTCGTGGCTACCCGTCAGGGAGAGGACATCTCGCTGGAGATCGTCTAGCGAAGTGACCAGCTCTGCGGACATGCCTCGCGAGGGGCTCGCCCAGGAGCGTCTGGCCATCGGCCAGGTACGCGGCGTGCACGGGCTGCGCGGCGTCCTGCGCGTCGAAGTGCTCACTGACGACCCGACGCGGTTCGACATCGGCAGCCGCATGTTCATCGAGGACTCCGAGCGGGCGCTCACCGTGGCCTGGGTCCAGGACGATGGACCGGGCCTGCTGGTCCGCTTCGAAGAGGTGACCTCTCGAGAGGCCGCCGATGGGTTGCGCCAACGCTACCTGGAGATCGCGGCGCCCACGGAGGCGCTTCCCGAGGGTGAGTTCTACTGGCACGAACTCATGAACGTGCCGGTCCTGGCTGACGGCGGCGAAGAGCTGGGCACGGTGGTCGACATCTTCCGCACCGGTGGAGGGGAGATCCTCGTGGTGCGTGGTGGCCGTAGAGGCGAGATCCTGGTGCCGACCGTGCGGGCCGTGGTGCGTGAACTCGCGCCACGAGATGGCCGCATCGTGGTCGACGGCGAGGCCCTCGGGCTCGAGGCTGAGCCGGTACCCCGGAAGCCCCGCGGCCGGCGAACGACGCGTGCGCTGAAGAGCGGGGTCGCCAGGCCGGGATCCGCGGCCGGTACGGCGGGTGATGCCAACGACGATGTCCGCGGCGCCGGGCCGGCCGAGCCTGCCGCAGGGGACGATCCTTCCGCGCCGTGATCCTGCGTATCGACGTCATCACCCTCTTCCCGGGCCTCTTTCCGGGTCCCCTCGCCGAAAGCATCCCTGGCCGAGCCATGGAACGCGGCCTGGTGGGACTGCGGGCGCATGACCTGCGCGTGTGGGGACTGGGGCGGCATCGCAGTGTGGACGACTATCCCTACGGCGGCGGAGCGGGTATGGTCCTGCGCCCCGAACCTATCGCGGGGGCCCTGGCGGCGCTCACGGACGGGGGCAGCACGTCCGTGCTACTCGACCCGGGGGGGCGTCCCTTCGATCAGGCCATGGCCGCCGATCTGGCCGCGGCGGGGCATCTCGTCCTCGTCTGTCCGCGCTACGAAGGGGTCGATCACCGGGTGCGCTCCATGGTCGATCTGGAGGTCTCCATCGGCGACTACGTGCTCTCCGGCGGCGAGCTGCCGGCACTCGTGCTCATCGACGCCGTGGTGCGTCTGGTGCCCGGAGTCATCGACGCCGCGTCGCCCGTGGAGGAGTCGTTCAGCGAGGGCCTCCTGGAGTATCCCCAGTACACGCGCCCCGCCGACTTCGAGGGTCAGGCGGTGCCGCCCATCCTGCTCAGCGGCCATCACGCCGAGGTCGCCCGTTGGCGGCACGAACAGGGCCTGGAACGGACCAGGCGCCAGCGACCGGACCTGCTTGTCCGCCGGGGAGACACGGAGCGCGACTGAGGCCCTGCTATACTCCGCGCCGTCCGGTCCCCTGGCCGCCGACCTGCGCCATCGCCTGTGTCGGTGCGCCGTGACCGCATCCTTTCGTCCCACTTTTCAGCACGAGCGAGATGACACCGTGACCGTCCTCGACGAGATCGTCGCCGATCAGATCCGCACCGACCTCCCCGCACTCGCCTCGGGCGACACCGTGCGCGTCTCGGTCAAGGTCGTGGAGGGCACACGCGAGCGGATCCAGGTCTTCGAGGGCACGGTCATGCGACTGCGCGGCGGCGGCATCGACCGTTCCATCACGGTACGTGCCTTGCGCAGCGGCGTGGGCGTGGAGAGGACCTTCAAGATCAACTCGCCGCGCATCGACAAGATCGCCGTGGTGCGTCATGGCGTGGCCCGTCGCGCCCAGCTCTATTTCCTGCGCAAGCGCGTGGGCAAGGCCGCCACGCTGCGCGAGCGCCGCGCCTGACTCGCTGGTCGCGCCGACCCGCGACCCCGTCTCCGACGTCGGTCCTGGTGCCTAGAATGGCGGCGTGACCCTGCCCGTGCCCCATCTCCGAGCTGAACGCCGTCTGTGGCGGGACGGCAAGCGTCGCGTGGTAGGCATCGACGAGGTCGGTCTCGGGGCACTCTGCGCGCCGGTCGTGGCGGCGGCGGTGCTGGTCAGGCCGAACTGCCACAAGATCCCCGGCGTACGCGACTCCAAGACCATGTCGGCGCGACAACGCCAGGCGGTGGTCGAGCGTATCAAGTCGCGCGTCGAGGCGTGGGGGGTCGGGGCGGCCTCGGTGGCGGAGATCGAGCGGCTCAACATCTATCACGCCACGCATCTGGCCATGCGCCGTGCCCTGCGACGCATCGAGGACTACGACCACGTGCTCGTCGACGGACGCAAGATCGTCGGCTTCGAAGACCACGTGGGGCCCTACACGGCCATCGTGGACGGCGACCAGTCGTCCTATGCCATCGCCTGCGCCTCGATCATCGCGAAGGTGACGCGCGACCGGCTGATGTCCCGACTGGCCCTGCGCTATCCCGTCTACGGTTGGGAGCACAATGCCGGATACACCACCAGGCACCACGTCGCTGCGCTGGCGGAGCATGGTCCCTCCGTCTTCCATCGGCGGACGTACGCCCGCATCAGGACGTTGCTGGAGGGCGATCAGTTGACCATGGGTCTTGACCCTGACGCCGAGCTGACGATCAATGGCGAGGCACTTGTGGACGAACTCTCGTCGCCTGAGATCCCTGTCGGTCGCCTGAGATCTCGGTAAGTCGGCGCTAAGGCGCGGCCGCTAGGGTCCGCTCATGCCGAAGCGTCCTGAGCCGCTCGCACCCGCCGCGCCCGCCGCACCTGCCACCACGCTGCGCCGGCGACTGGGAGATGGCGCGGAGTGCCTCGTGGCGGAGCGGCTGGCCGGCTCTGGCTGGACCGTCCTGGCAGCTGGCGTCCGAATAGGTCGGGATGAACTGGACCTGATCTGTGTGGAGCCTGGCTTGCCCCCCACACTCGTCTTCGTGGAGGTCCGCAGCCGCTCCAGCTCCCGATTCGGCGCGCCGGAGGAGACCCTGGACGCGGCCAAGATCGCGCGCACGTATCGAGCGGCCTTCGCGCTGCTGCGGCGGGGCTGCCTGCCCGATGGCCGGCCGATGCCGCGGCTTCCCTGGCGCGTGGACCTGGTGGCGGTCGATGCACGGCCTGACGGCGGTCAGGATCCATTGGTGGAGCTCCGTCACATCCGGGGTGTGGCTCCCGACTGACCGCCGGCCCCGTCCGACGGCGTCGACCGGTCCAGCCGGCAGTAGGCCTGTGCTAGACTCGGCGCGCTGTCCAGCAGGACGGCACGAACGCGACCCTCGTCGCGTATCCCGCACGCGAGCCGCTTCCCACGGGGGTGCCGGCCGGCGCATCAGCGCCAGCTGCCGGTCCGTGGACCACGAGGCACGCGGAGGTCCCAACCGAACAGGAGCCGCCAGTCATGTCCTCTGTCTCGATGCGCCAGCTACTGGAAGCCGGGGTCCACTTCGGCCACCAGACGCGTCGCTGGAATCCCAAGATGCGCCCCTTCATCTTCGCCGAGCGCAACGGGATCCACATCATCGATCTTGCCCAGACCGTCAAGCGGCTTGACGCAGCCCTCGAGTTCGCGACGGACACCGTCGCGCGGGGGGACGGAATCCTCTTCGTGGGTACCAAGAAGCAGGCCCAGGAGCCGATCGCGGAGGAGGCTACGCGGGCCGAGATGCCCTACGTCAACCAGCGCTGGCTGGGCGGCATGCTCACCAACTTCGTGACCATCAAGAAACGCCTGGGACTTCTCGAGCAGCTCGAGGCTCGGCAGCAGAACGGCGACTTCGACCGGATGTCCAAGAAGGAAGCGTCGCGCCTCATGGATGAGATGACGCGTCTTCAGCGGATGCTCGGCGGCATGCGCAAGATGAAGCGGCTGCCCGGAGCGCTCTTCGTGGTCGACCCTCACCGCGAACAGATCGCTATCACCGAAGCCAAGAAGTTGGAGATCCCGGTCATCGGCACTGGCGACACGAACGTCGATCCGGACGACCTGGACTACATCATCCCGAGCAACGATGACGCCATCCGCGCCATCCGCCTGCTCTGCCGGCTGGTCGCTGACGCGTCCATCGAGGGCCTCGGCCAGCGCTCGTCGCGTGCCGCCGAGCCGATGGTCGATCAGAGCCCCATCGATGAAGACGAGGAAGCCTCCGACGCGATGGTGGCGGCCCTTGCCGCCGGCGGTACGTTCAGCTTCGCGCCCGAGCCGGACGAGGATGAGGCATTGCTGCCCGGAGCTGGCACAGAGTCCGAATCTGACGCCTCGGCGACGGGCGACTCAGCCGCGGCTGGTGCAGCCGATGCCGACGCGACCGCAGCCGGAGCCGATGCCCCGGACGAACCGCCGACGACGACGGCCGGCTGACCCGTCAAGAGGTCGCCCCTGCCCGGCCTCGCCGCGCTGGCCTGCCGTCCGAAAGACCGATGCCGAGAACCACTCTCTGAAGACAACCCCTGAAGACACCACATACCACCACGAGGTCCTCATCTGCCATGGTCGATCAGATCTCCATCAAGCCCGAGCAGGTCAAGGAGCTGCGAGAGCGCACGGGCGCCGGTTTCATGGACTGCAAACGAGCCCTCGAAGAGACCAGTGGTGACCTTGACGCCGCGGTCGAACTGCTCCGCGAGCGCGGACAGGCGGCGGCCGCCAAGAAGGCCGGCCGAGATGCTCGCGAGGGCGTCGTCTCCTCATACATCCACGCCGGCGGACGACTGGGGGTCCTCATCGAGGTCAACTGCGAGACCGACTTCGTGGCTCGCACGGATGACTTCCAGAAGCTGGTGCGAGACCTGGCCATGCAGGTAGCCGGACTGGCGCCGGAGTACCCCAGCATCGAGTCCATCCCGCCCGCCGTGCTCGAGGCGAAGCGCGCCGAGCTCCTGGCTGACGAGGCCCTGGCTGCCAAGCCCGCCGAGATCAGGCAGAAGATCGTCGACGGCCAGCTGCGCAAGTGGCAGCAGCAGGTCGTCCTCTACGAGCAGCCCTTCCGGGACACCGAGCAGACCGTCGGGCAGCTGATCACCGACTCGATCGCGCGCATCGGCGAGAACATCCGGGTTCGCCGTTTCGTGCGCTACGCCCTTGGGGAGGAGCTGTGACGGAGGTCCTCGCGGCCGGCGCGGTCGAGGCGGCTCCTGCCGGAGAGAACCAGGCGGTGCCCGCCGGAACGGCCCGCTACAGCCGCATCGTGCTCAAGATCTCGGGTGAGGCACTGCTGGGCAAGCGCTCTTACGGCGTGGACCCCGATGTCTGCGTCTTCATCGCGCGCCAGCTCGGCGAGGTCCGCACGATGGGCGTGGAAGTCGCGGTCGTGGTGGGCGGCGGCAACATCTTCCGCGGGCTGGCCGCCTCGGCCAAGGGCATGGAGCGGGCAACAGCCGACTTCATGGGCATGCTCGCCACGGTCATGAATGCGCTGGCACTCCAGGATGCGCTGGAGAAGGCCGACGTGCCCACCCGCGTGATGTCGGCCATCGCCATGAACGAGGTGGCCGAACCCTACATCCGCCGGCGGGCCATGCGACACATGGAAAAGGGTCGCGTGGTCATCCTGGCAGCCGGCACCGGCAACCCCTATTTCACGACGGACACGGCGGCCGCGCTGCGCGCCGTCGAGATCGGCGCAGAGGTCCTGCTCAAGGCCACCAAGGTGGACGGTGTCTACACCGCCGATCCGGCCCTCGACCCGGCGGCGACACGGCACGAGTCCTTGACCTATGGACAGGTCCTGGCCGACCGTCTGGGCGTGTTGGACTCGACGGCGGTCTCGTTGTGCATGGACAATGACCTACCCATCGTGGTCTTCGACATGAACCGACCGGGCAACATCCGGCGGGCGGCGATGGGCGAGCCGATCGGCACGCTGATCGATGGAGGGACCGACCGTGAGCGATGAGGGCCTCCAGACAGCCGAAGGGCGCATGTCCCGGGCCATCGAGGCCATGGAGCGCGACTTCGGGAGCATCCGCACCGGACGAGCCTCGACCAACCTCGTGGAGCGCATCCAGGTGGACTACTACGGCACGCCCACGGCCCTCAACCAGCTCGCCTCCTTGAGCGTGCCGGAGTCGCACACCATCGTCATCCAGCCATGGGACCGGAGCGTCCTGGGGGCCATCGAGAAGGCCATCCAGCGCAGCGACATCGGCCTCACCCCGAACGTCGACGGGACGGTCGTTCGACTCAACATCCCGCCCCTCACGGAAGACCGTCGCAGGGATCTGGTCAAGCTCGTCCACAAGCGCATGGAGGAGGCCAAGGTCGAGATCCGCAACCATCGCCGCGAAGCGACCGACGAGATCCGCCATCGAGAGCGTGACGGTGAGGTCGGTGTGGATGATGCGCGCCGCGAGCAGGACCGCGTCCAGCAGCTGACCGATCGCTGGACCCACGAGGTCGACCGCGTGGGCAAGACCAAGGAGCTGGAGATCATGGAGGTCTAGTGGCCGCCTTGGACCTGGTCGACTCCGGCGAAGTCCCCGAGGTTGCCGCCGAGGAGTTCGTGCCGCGACACGTGGCCATCATCATGGACGGCAACCGGCGCTGGGCGCGGGAGCGCGGCGTGCCCGAGGCCCAGGGCCATGCCGCCGGCGTCGATGCCATCCGGCCCATCGTGGAACGCGCCCAGCAGCGAGGCGTGGGCATCCTGTCGGTCTTCGCCTTCAGTCGCGAGAACTGGCAGCGCGCGCGGGGCGAGGTCGAGACGCTCTTCTCGCTGCTTGACGCGGCCATCGCTGACTACACCCCTGATCTGGTGCGCCAGGGCGTTCGTGTCCGGGTCCTGGGCCGTCTCGACGAACTCCATGCCTCGACCCGTAGCTCCATCGAGAGCGCGGTGGAGGCGACCGCTGCGGGCACCTCCATGACCCTCAACGTGGCGTTCAACTACTCCGGCCGCTGCGAGATCGTGGACGCCGCACGTCGTTGTCTCGCTGATGGTCTGAGCGCCGACCAGATCGACGAAGAGGCGCTCGCCTCGAGGCTGTACACCCCTCAGCCGTGGGAGCTGGACCTGATGATCCGGACCGGTGGAGATCAGCGCGTGAGCAACTTCCTGCTGTGGCAGGCGGCCTATGCCGAGTTCTTCTTCACCGACCGCTACTGGCCCGACTTCGATCCCGCCGCCTTCGACGCGGCGCTGGCCGAGTACGCCCGCCGCTCCCGACGCTTCGGCCGCTAGCGCTCGTGCTGCGCCAGCGCCTCCTGAGCGCGGCGATCCTGGCGCCGATCGTCGTCCTCATCTTCCTGGCCGGGGAGCCCTGGCTCACGGTGGGCGTAGCGGTCCTCGCGCTGCTCGCAGCGCACGAGACGTTCCGGCTGCTGGCCCTGGCGGGATTTCCGGGTGAGCGCGTCATCGGGCTCGTGGCGGCTCCCGCCGCGGTCCTGGGAATGTCCGGCCTGGGGCACCGCCGCGGCGTGCTCGCGGCTTTCGTGGCCTCGGTCATCGTCATCTCGGCCATCGCCGCTTTCCGGAGGCAGCAGGCTCGCGACGGGTTCCTGGCCTGGGTCGGGACCGTCTTCGGAGCGCTCTACGTATCGCTGCTGGCATTCGTGCCGGCCATCTTGGCCGTCGCGCCGAGCATCGGACCACGTGCGCCGTTCGGCGAGTTCCTGGACGCGGGCATGGTCTGGCTGCTGGTCCTGGTGCTGACCGTGTGGAGCTTCGACACCTTCGCCTACCTCGCCGGCCGCACGCTCAAGCGGGGCCGCTTCCTTGAGCACATCTCGCCGAGCAAGACCTGGAGTGGGGTCATCGGTGGGACCGCGGCGGCCGTCATCGTCTGCGGCTTGCTGGTGACAGGCACAGGGCAACACCCGCTCGGTGGCCTGCTCCTGGGCCTGCTCATCGCCGTGGCGGCGCAGGCCGGTGACGTGGCCGAGTCGCTGCTGAAGCGAGCCGCCGGCGCCAAGGACTCCGGCTCGCTCATCCCGGGCCACGGAGGGATCCTCGATCGGGTCGACTCGTTCCTGTTCGCCGCCCCTGCCATGTACGCCGGCTTGGCGCTCATCCCGCTGCTGGCCACGGGTCGTCCGCCTTGAGCGACCGGATGCCGGGTCGCCAGCGGGTGGCACTGCTCGGTTCCACCGGCTCCATCGGACGCCAGACGCTTGACGTGCTGGGCGCGGCGCCCGAGCGCTTCCGCGTAGTAGCACTGGCCGCCGGTTCGGATCACCGTGCCCTCTCGGCACAGGCAGTCGCTTTCCGTCCTGAGGCCGTGGCCATGGCCGACGCGGGGGCAGCCGCACGCCTGGAGCTGCCCCAAGGTGTGGTTCTGGAAGGGGGCCTGGATGCCCTGGCGCGTATGGCCACGCGCGACGATGTCGACCTCGTCATCGTGGCCACTGGTGGCATCGTCTCGCTTCGGCCGGTGCTGGCCGCGCTGCGTGCCGGCAAGGTCGTGGCCACAGCGAACAAGGAGACGCTGGTCGCCGGCGGTCATCTGGTCATGCCACTCGCGCGCGAGCTGGCCGCGCGAGCGAGCGCCCGCGATCCCGGCGATCCCTTCGCCTCCCCGCTGGCCTGGCTGCGGCCCATCGACTCGGAGCACTCAGCCCTGTGGCAATGCCTGGTGGGCGAGCGGATGAACGAGGTCCGCCGCCTGATCCTCACCGGTTCCGGAGGTCCGTTCCGCGAGTGGTCTGGGGAACGACTGGCCAGGGCCACTCCAACGGACGCGCTGGCCCACCCCACCTGGGCGATGGGCTCCAAGATCACCATCGACTCGGCCACGCTCATGAACAAGGGCCTGGAGGTCGTGGAGGCGCACTGGCTGTACGATGTCGACCTGCCGAGGATCAGCGTCGTCATCCACCCGCAGAGCCTCATCCACTCCATGGTCGAGTTCGTGGACGGCTCGATCAAGGCACAGCTCGGACTTCCTGACATGCGCATCCCCATCCAGTATTCGGTGACCTACCCCCACCGCACGACCGGGCCCGCCCCGCCGCTGGACCTCCTGGAGCACCAGACCATGACCTTCGAAGCGCCCGATGAGGCGCGTTTCCCGGCGCTGGCGGTGTGCCGCGCAGCGGCACGCAAGGGGCCCTGGGCGACGGCCGCTCTGATCGCCGCCGACGAGGTCGCCGTCGAACGCTTCCTTGCCGGTGGCATCGCCTTCGGCGGTATCCCGGCCCTGGTCGGAGAGGCCGTCGATCGATTCGGAAGCGGCACGGACGAACCCGACGCGGAGGCCCTCATCCACCTCGACGTCGAGGTTCGCGCCTGGGCCACGACGGCCGTGCCCCGGCCGGTGAGCTGACGCCATGGAACTCCTCGATGGCGTCATCAACATCGCACTGCTGCTGATCATCCTCGTGACGCTCGTCGTCATCCACGAGTTCGGTCACTTCATCATGGCCCGCCGAGCAAAGGTCCGGGTGCACGAGTTCGGCATCGGCTTCCCGCCACGCGCCAAGGTCATCGGGCGCGACTCCGAGACGATCTACACGCTCAACTGGCTGCCCATCGGGGGCTTCGTGCGGCTCGAGGCTGAGGAGGGCGAGTCGGACGACCCGCGCGCCTTCGTCAATCAGGGCCTGATCACGCGCCTGGTGATCCTGCTCGCCGGCGTGGTCATGAACATCCTGTTGGCCATCCTCATCTTCTCTTTCATCGCCGGCTTTGCCGATCCTGTCTACAACGCGCGCATCGCCAGCATCCAGCCGGATTCGCCCGCCGCCGCGGCCGGGCTGGTGGGCGGCCAGCAGATCGAGACCGATACGCAGGGCCGGCCCATCTTCGACGACACGGGCGACCTCATCGTGGCTATCGACGGCCAGCGTTTCGCGGTCTTCGACAGCGTGGGCCTCACCAACGACTCGCCCCAGAGCGCATACCTACGCGAGCGAGCCGGTCAGCCGGTGGTCCTCAGCCTGGTGCGCTCCGATGGCACCGCGGAAGAGGTCACGGTGACACTCCGGCCGCCCGGGCAACCCACGGAGGGCGTGCTGGGTGTGGTCTTCAACGCCTTTCCGCTGGAGGACATCTCCCGCGAGCCGGTAGACGCCGTGGCCACCGGCCTGCGCCGCACGCTGGACGCGTCCACGCTCATCCTGCGGGGACTGCGCGATCTCATCACCAACATCACCAACCCGCAGGTGTCGGGGCCGGTGGGTATCGTTTCGACGGTGGGTTCCTTCCGCTCCGAGCTGCCGCCCATCTTCATGCTCTGGCTGATCGGCCTGCTGTCGGCCAACCTAGCCGTGGTCAATGCCCTGCCGTTCCCGCCCATGGATGGCGGCCGGGTGGCCGTCTCGCTCATCCAGGCCGCCAGCGGGAACCGCGTGACACCTTCCGTGGAGCGGGCCGTCTACCTGACTGGCTTCGTGCTTCTGATGAGCCTGCTGGTGTGGATCACGTTCTTCGACGTAGGCCTACTCGAAAGACGGTCGTGACCTTCGGAGCCGGCCGGCCCGACGGTGACTCGGTGACCGAGGCGGCTCTGCACGAAGGCGCACCATCGTCGGCGTCCACGCCGATGACGCCACACGTGCCGGTCGAGGGTGAGCCGGATCTGCCCGGACGGCGACCCACGGTCAGCGTCGATGTCGGCGGCATCCTGGTGGGCTCGCGCCACCCGGTGGTGGTCCAGTCGATGACCAATACGGACACCGCGGACGCTGACGGCACGGCCCTCCAGGTAGCCGCCCTGGCGCACGCCGGCAGCGAGCTGGTGCGGGTGACCGTGAACAACGACGCCGCCGCGGCGGCGGTGCCGGAGATGGTGCGCAAGGTGCGCGATCTGGGCATCGCCGCACCCATCGTGGGCGACTTCCACTACAACGGCCACAAGCTGCTGGTGGAGTTCCCGGAGATGGCTCGCGCGCTGGACAAGTACCGCATCAACCCCGGCAACGTCGGTGCCAAGCGTCACGATGAGCACTTCGCGACCATCGTCCGGGTCGCCATCGAGCAGGGCAAGCCGGTGCGTATCGGCGTCAACTGGGGCTCGCTCGATCAGGCGCTGCTGACGGAGTTGATGGATCACAACGCGCGCCTGCCAGAGCCGCTCGATTCACGCGACGTGATGATCGAGGCGATGCTTCAGTCCGCGTTGCGCTCCGCCACGCTGGCCGAAGAGACCGGTCTCCGTCACGACCGCATCATCATCAGCGCCAAGGTCTCTGGCGTGCAGGACCTGGTTGACGTGTACCGGCGTCTGGCACCGCTGTGCGACTACCCGCTGCACCTCGGCCTGACCGAGGCCGGCCTGGGCATGAAGGGCATCGTGGCTTCGACGGCCGGCCTGTCGATCCTGCTCAACGAGGGCATCGGCGACACCATCCGCGTCTCGCTCACGCCGGCGCCCGGCGGAGACCGCACCGAGGAAGTGCAGGTCGCGCAGCAGGTGCTGCAGTCAATCGGCCTGCGCTCCTTCCTGCCGCAGGTCTCGGCCTGTCCCGGCTGCGGACGAACGACCAGCACCTTCTTCCAGGAGATGGCTCAGCAGATCGGCGACCACCTGCGCCGTCGCATGCCCGAGTGGAAGCCGCTCTACCCCGGCGTGGAGGAGATGCGCGTGGCAGTCATGGGCTGCGTGGTCAACGGTCCCGGTGAGTCGAAGCATGCCGATATCGGCATCTCACTTCCCGGCACCTTCGAGGAGCCCGTGGCGCCCGTCTTCGTCGATGGCGCGCTGCGCACAACATTGAGAGGGGAGGGCCTGGTCGACGAGTTCATCGGCCTCCTCGAGGACTACGTGGCGCGACGCTACGGCTCCGCGGCCATCCCCGGCGATCACCGCGCCAGATAGCAGCATCGCCTCAGGGGCGATCGTTCCGACCTGCAGGAAGCTCTCCTGGACCGAATCCTCGCCGCGCGGCTCGATGGTGCCCGAGACGATCGCCAGGTCGCCGTCGACGAAGAACGTCGTGATGAAGCCATGACCCAAGTCCGGGAACTGTACGTGAGGCCAGGAGCGCTCCCAACGAAGGCCGTCGGATGAGGCGTGGAGCGCGGCGGCGAGTCCGGTCTTCACCGATCGCCACCAAGCCATCACGCCATCGTGCGATGGAGCGGCCGGCAAGCCGTAGTCGCGGCGGTCGGTCGGCTTGAGGCGCGACCGCATACTCCCTCGTCCAGGAGCCGTTCACCGAGCGGTAGACCGTGTCGACGGCCCACGAATTGCCGCAATCTCCGCCGTACAGCCTGATGCACTCGCGGAAATCTTCCGCGTCACCGTGCTGACCGATGGCCAGCGCGCCGGCCCCGAATGCCCATACGTAACTCAGGCTGTCGTAGCTGGGACCGGTCAGATCACCACCTGGATCTCGCTGCCACTCGGCCTGACCGGGAGATATCCGTCATGAGTGGCCATCAAGGTCTTCGGCGACATCCTCCTCGCCGACGGCGAGGAAGCCCTCGGCTGTCGTATCGACGGCGTAGATCCGACTGCCGTCCATCCGGTCACCCGTGACGGACTCCCAGCGGAGACCGTCGCGCGACATCCATGAAACCACCGGACCCCACGAGGACAGCCATTCCCTCCCGACGGCGACGTCCCAGAGGCCTGGATCTCCTTCGTGTGACGCCAGGTCACCTCGAGTCCAGTCGGTCCCATCCTGGCTCCACCACGTGTCCCGTCCCGAGATGGCGATGATGCCCAGCGGACCGGAGCTGGCCGCCACCACACCGGACGGCCCGGAGACGACCGCTCGCTGCCAGACTCGGCCGTCACGGGAACGCCATGACAGCCCGCCGAGAGCCGCGCCCTCCGACTCTTCGCGGGATCCGTGGCCCCAGGCCAGGTAGCCGGCGGACACCCTCACGATGACGGACAAGTTGGCGCGATCGAGATCGGTCAGATCCAGATCGGCCGACTCCCACCGAACGCTCAGACCCTGCCCGGGCGGCGGCGTCACGAGCGGCGGCGGATCGAGTGTCCGGAGGTCCGTGCCGGCCGGAGTCGGAGCAGGACCCACCGAGGACCGGGCCGATGGCGTCGGAGCGATCGAACGGGTCGCCCCGGCGGACGGTTCGGCCGCAGCGGAAGAGTGCGACATCCCAGCGGCCGGGTCGAGGGTGGGCGTCGCCGGGGCGCCCATGCAGGCGGAAAGACCAAGGGTCCAAAGGAGTAGACACGCGGCACGCCTCAGGTATCGACGCTCTCCGGCCAGCCAGCCAGCCGTGGCGCGGGTCGTGGAGTGGGTCGCGCATGGTGCGATACGATACCGCCCCGTCAGCAGCCGCCTTCATCCGTCCGCGCCCCATCCAGGCCATCTCAAGGAGCGTGCCCGCCGTGCCCCGAGAGGGATTCGTCTCCAGCATCACCCGTCAGTCGGAGGATTTCCCCGGCTGGTACAACGACGTGGTCCTGAAGGCGGAGCTGGCCTCCTACTCTCCGGTGCGCGGCTGCATGATCATCCGCCCCTACGGCTACTCGGTCTGGGAGTCGATGCGCGACGAGTTGGACCGCCACATCAAGCGGACCGGCCACCAGAACGTCTACTTCCCGCTCTTCGTGCCGCGCTCGCTGCTGGAGAAGGAAGCCGAGCACGTCGAGGGCTTCGACCCGCAGGTCGCCTGGGTGACTCATGCCGGCGGCAAGGAGCTCGACGAGTGGCTGGCCATCCGGCCCACCAGCGAGGCGCTCATCGCGGAGGTGGTCAAGGACTGGATCCAGTCCTACCGTGACCTGCCACTGCTCATGAACCTGTGGAACAACGTCGTGCGCTGGGAGCTGCGCACGCGGCTCTTCCTGCGCACGGCCGAGTTCCTGTGGCAGGAGGCGCACACCTTCCATGCCACGGAAGCAGAAGCGGCCGAGGAGGTGGCCACAGGTCTCGAGGCATACCGAGCGGTGTCCGAGGACTGGCTGGCCATCCCCGTGGTGCGCGGCGTGAAGAGCCGGGCCGAGACATTCCCGGGCGCGGTCTACAGCCACGCCATCGAGGCCATGATGCGTGACCGCAAGGCGCTCCAGGCGGGCACCAGCCACATGCTCGGCCAAAACTTCGCCAGATCGGCGGGTATCGAGTTCCTTGATCGCGACAACCGGCGCAAGGCACCCTTCGGCACATCCTGGGGCTTTTCCACGCGCATGGTGGGCGCCACGATCATGGCCCACGGCGACGATTCCGGGTTGGTCCTGCCGCCCAACGTGGCGCCGCAGCAGCTGGTGATCGTGCCCATCTTCCGCACTGAGGACGATCGGACGGCCGTGGCCGAGGCGATCGCGGCGCTTGAGCCGGCGCTGCGCGACGTGGTCACCGCGTCCGGTCCGCTGCGCTGGACGGTCGACTGGCGCGAGGAGTCCCCCGGCTTCAAGTACAACCACTGGGAACTGCGCGGGGTCCCCTTGCGCCTCGAGGTCGGACCGCGCGATGTGGCCGCCGGCCAGGGCGTGCTGGTGCGTCGCCTTGACCGGGCCAAGGACCCGCTGCCCTTCTCGGCTCTGGCCGAGCAGCTGCCCCTGCGCCTGGCGGCATACCAGGCCGAGCTGTTTCAGCGGGCGCTCGACTTCCGGGTGGAGAACACCCATCACGTCGACACTTACGACGAGTTCAAGCGGGTGCTGGATGAGAACGGTGGCTTCCTGATGGCGCCCTGGTGCGGCGATGCCGCCTGCGAGAAGCAGGTCAATACCGAGACCGGCGCGACGACCCGCGTGGTGCCCTTCGACTCGCCCGACGAGCGTGGCGCCTGCCTGGTGGATGGGCAGCCGTCGGAGCGGCGGGTACTCTTCGCACGCGCCTACTGACCCGACGGATCTACCCTTCGGGGGACGCTCCGCTACGGTACGATCGGGCAGGGGCGGCCCGGTCCGTCCGACTGAGGAGGGAAGAGGATGCATCGTTCCCGACGCGTGACCGCGATCACGATGAGCCTGCTCATGCTGGCGCTGCCGGCCGCTACCGTAGCAGGCGGCGGCCCCTCGCCGGTGGCCGAGGGCAAGGCCGAGACGACGGAGATCCAGATCCTGGGTCTCAATGACTTCCACGGCGCGCTCGAACCGCCGGCCGGCTCGGGCGGCCGTATCGGCGGCAGCGAATCGGCCGGCAACGCCGGCGGCGTAGAGTACTTGGCGACGCATGTCAGGGCCCTGCGCGCGACCAACCCGAACACCCTGTTCGTCTCGGCCGGCGACCTGATCGGGGCCACGCCCCTGATCTCGGCGCTCTTCCACGACGAGCCGACCATCGAGGCATTCAACCTGATGGGCCTCGACTACAACGGGGTCGGCAACCACGAGTTCGACGAGGGCGTCGACGAGCTATTGCGGATGCAGCACGGCGGCTGCCACCCGGTCGACGGGTGCCAGGACGGTGACGGATTCGCAGGGGCCGACTTCGATTTCCTGGCCGCGAACGTCGCCTACCGGGAAAGTGGGGAGACCATCTTCCCGCCCTACGCCGTCCATCACTTCCCCGGCGTCAAGATCGCCATCGTGGGCATGACCCTTGAAGGGACGCCTCAGATCGTGACCCCTGCCGGGATCCAGTCGGTCGACTTCTTCGATGAGGCCGACTCCGTCAATGCGCTCGTGCCTCACCTGAGGCGGCAGGGCGTGGAGACGATCATCGTGCTCCTGCACGAGGGCGGTTCTGTCACCGGCGGTCTCAGTCCCGCAACCATCAACGACTGCAACAACCCCACGGGCGCCCTGCCGCCCATCGTCGATCGCATGGACGATGCTATCGATGTCGTCGTCACCGGTCACACGAATTGGGCGGTCAACTGCGACATCGACGGCAAGATCGTGACCGGCGCGGCATCGAATGGCCGGTTGGTCACGGACATCGATCTGACGGTGAGCCGGGCCACCAAGGACGTCATCGCGGCCACCGTGGACAACAAGATCGTCACCCGTACCGTTCCGAAGGCCCCGGACCTGACCGCTCTGGTCGACAAGTACGGGACGCTGGTGGCGCCGCTCGCCAACCGCGTCGTCGGCTCCGCTTCGGCGCCTCTCTCACGCACCAACAACGCCGCCGGCGAGTCCGCGCTCGGCGACGTGATCGCCGACGCGCAGCTGGCGGCCACCTCTCCGGCCGCGTTGGGTGGTGCGGTGGTGGCCTTCATGAACCCGGGCGGCATCCGGGCCGACCTCCCAGCCGGTCCAGTGACATATGGGCAGCTGTTCAGCGTGCAGCCATTCAACAACGTGCTCACCGTGGTGACCTGCACCGGGGCGCAGATCGATGCCCTGCTGGAGCAGCAGTTCCGTGGGGCCGGAAACGTGATCCTCCAGGTCTCGGACGGCTTCACCTACACCTGGGACAACGCGGCCGCCATCGGCAGCAAGGTCGACATCGCATCGATCCAGATCGATGGCACGCCCATCTCGCCACTCGCCGACTACCGCGTAGCGACGAACAACTTCCTCGTCACGGGCGGGGACGGGTTCGGCGTCTTCACGACCTGCACCGATCCGCTTGGCGGGGCGATCGACCTCGACGCCTTCGTCGCATACTTCGGGGCCAACTCTCCCGTCGCGCCCGGGCCGCAGGACCGCATCACGCGCGTCAACTAGCCCCAGGCCAGGGAGGACGGCCGCGCACAGCCGTCCTCCCTGGCTCTCCCCAGACCGGTCCGGTGCCGGTCCGGTGATACACTTTCGACACTATCAAAGTGCCGGCCGCCTGTGGAACGTGGGTGACCCCCACGTTTCTTTGTGACCGGGAGCACCTCGGCCGGGGTCCGGGTGAGCGAGAAGGAGGCGCAAGTGAATCGCGATTTCATCGGCGCCCTCTTGCAGCTGAATGCTGAGAAGGGCGTCTCGCGGGAGCAGCTCGTGCGCACCGTCGAGGACGCCATCCAGTCGGCTTATCGCCGGGTCGCGCCGGGCAATGAGGATGTCCACGTCCGCCTCGATGTGGACACCGGTTCGATGCGTGTCTTCCGGGCGCGGGTGGTCGTCTCGGAGGTAGAGGACCCGACCACCGAGTGGAGCGTGGAAGAGGCGCACGATCGGAAGCCCGATGCCACGCTGGGTGAGCTCGTGGAGTACGAGGAGCTAGACGGTGATGCCTTCGGGCGCATCGGTGCGCAGACGGCCAAGCAGGTCGTCCTGCAGCGGTTGCGCGAAGCTGAGCGCGAGGTCGTCTTCGGCCAGTATGCCGACCGCGAGAGCGAGATCGTCACCGGCGTGGTCAGTCGCGTCGAACCCCGCGGCGTGATCCTGGACGTGGGTCGTGCGGAGGCCGTCCTTGCGGCTACCGATCAATCCGCCACGGAGCACTACCGCATCGGCCAGCACGTCAAGGCCTTCGTGCTGGAAGTCCGCCGCACGACCAAGGGTCCGCTCATCTATGTCAGCCGCACGCACAAGAACTTCCTGCGCCGGCTCTTCGAGATGGAGGTCCCGGAGATCCACGCCGGCGCCGTCGAGATCAAGGCCATCGCGCGCGAGGCAGGCAGCCGCAGCAAGGTCGCCGTGGGCAGTCGCCAGGAGGGCCTCGACCCCGTCGGAGCCACCGTCGGCCAGCGTGGTGGACGGGTCCAGGCCGTGGTGGCCGAACTGAGCGGCGAGAAGATCGACGTCATCCCCTGGTCGGAGGACCCGTCGGTCTTCGTGGCCAACGCCCTGAGCCCGGCCCAGGTCGTGAGCGTGACCATCGACGAGAACCTGCGCATCGCCAACGTGACCGTCCCGGAGCGCATGCTTTCGCTGGCCATCGGCCGCGAGGGTCAGAACGCACGACTGGCGGCCAAGTTGACCGGTTGGCGCATCGACATCCGCAGCGACGCGCCCGCCGCCGCACCGCCGGTCGACGCCCCCGAGCCGATCCAGCCAGCCGCAGCCGAGCCGGCTGAGGAGGCAGACGGACCGGATGCATCGGGCGCTGTCACCGCCACCGGCGAGGCAGAGCCCGACGCGGAACCCGCCCCACCGATCGTCGCCGATGCGGAACCTGCCCAGCCTGACGACGCCGCCGGCGAACCGCCTGCCGAGCCGGTCAAGAAGACGCGCTCTCGGCGCGCGGCGCAGGAGGTCGCGCCGTAGTAGCCAGCGGTGCCGCAACCCCTCGCCGCCAGCCGCAGCGCACCTGCGTCGCTTGTCGCACCGAGCGCGACAAGCGCGAGTTGGTGCGCGTCGTGCGTACCCCGGCGCGCGATGTCCAGTTCGATGTCACCGGTCGCCTGGCCGGCCGTGGCGCCTATCTGTGCGCCGACGGCTCATGCTGGGCGCTCGCTTTGAAGAAGTCCGCCCTGGAGCGCGCGCTGCACGCGCCGCTCCCAGCCGCGCTGCGCGATCAGCTGCAGCAGGGCGATCCCACGCAGATCCAGGGAGGCCCACATGGCACGTAGTCGTAGCGGAACGCGCAACACCCGCGGCCCGCGCAAGCCGCCGCGAAGGCCCGACTCTTCGGGTGGCACGATCGTCCAGACGCTCGATCCCGAGCAGCGTGGCGCGATCGAGATCCCGCAGTCGATCACCGTCAAGGAGCTGGCCGAGCTGGTCGGGGTCAACCCCGCGGACATCATCCGCGAGCTGATCAAGAGCGGCATCTTCGCCAGCATCAACCAGGTCATCGACCGCGACACGGCAAGCCT
>JALZLU010000247.1 GCA_030858685.1 Chloroflexota bacterium
GCCCTACCCCGACGGCAAGCGGGCCTTCGTGGCCACCGCGCTGGCGCAGCACGGCGTGCACCTGTCGCCTGCTGCTGAGAACGCCGGCGGTCGGCCCGCGCTGCGGACCGGCCGTCGGAGGCGACCAGCGGGGCTACTCGCCCAGGAACTTGTGCACGCTCGTGGGCTTCTCGCCCATGGCCTGCAGCTCGCCGAGGGTGTGGCCCTGGGAGCGGTTGATGCCGACGTAGTACTCGAACAGCAGGCCGAGCAGCGCGACGACCAGGCACATCGCGCCGATCAGGGCCAGGAACGGACCGATGACGAGTCCGATCATCACCACCGCGAAGGAGCCGGCCAGAGCGATCGGCCACCACGAGTGCGGTGCGAAGAACCCTACCTCGCCGGACCCCTCGCTGATCTCGGCGTCGGGACGGTCCTCGGGTCGCGCCTCCATCCGCCGCGCTGTGAACATCAGGTAGTAGCCGATCATGAACGCCAGCGCGATCGACAGCGCCAGGCAGGTGGTGCCCGTCGGGTCCTCGGACAGCAGCCAGTAGACGACCGTGATGGGGACGAGCACCAGCGCGATGAACGCGAAGAGGTAGCCCTCGATCTTCATGTGCCTGCCTCTACTCGGGTGCCGCGTGGAAGTCGGCCTTGCCGGCCACCTGCGGGTAGTGCAGGTCGAACGCCGGGCGCTCGGAGCGGATGCGCGGGATCGTCACGAAGTTGTGCCGCGGGGGCGGGCAGGACGTCGCCCACTCCAGCGAGTTGCCGAAGCCCCACGGGTCGTCGCCGACCGCCTTCTCACCGCGCCGGAAGCTGACGAAGACGTTGTAGATGAAGGGCAGCGTCGAGGCGCCGAGGACGAAGGCGCCGACGCTCGACACGACGTTGAGGGTCGTGAAGCCGTCACTGGCGGCGTAGTCGACGTAGCGGCGCGGCATGCCCATGTTGCCCAGCCAGTGCTGAACGAGGAACGTGAGGTGGAAGCCGAGGAACAGCGTCCAGAAGTGCACCTTCCCGAGGCGGTCGTCCATCATCCGGCCCGTGAACTTCGGGAACCAGTAGTAGACCCCGCCGAAGAAGGCGAACACCGCGGTGCCGAACACGACGTAGTGGAAATGCGCCACGACGAAGTAGGTGTCGGTGACGTGGAAGTCGATCGGCGGGGCGGCCAGCAGCACACCGGTCAGCCCGCCGAGCAGGAAGGTGATGAGGAAGCCGATCGCGAACAGCATCGGCGTCTCGAACGTCAGCTGGCCGCGCCACATGGTGCCGATCCAGTTGAAGAACTTCACGCCGGTCGGCACGGCGATGAGGAAGCTCAGGAAGGCGAAGAAGGGCAGCAGCACCGCGCCGGTCGCGTACATGTGGTGGGCCCACACGGTCATCGACAGCGCGCCGATGGCGATGGTCGCGAAGACCAGGCCCTTGTAGCCGAACAGCGGCTTGCGGCTGAAGACCGGGATGATCTCGGTGATGATCCCGAAGAACGGCAGCGCGATGATGTAGACCTCGGGGTGCCCGAAGAACCAGAACAGGTGCTGCCACAGGATCGCGCCACCGTTCTCGGCGTTGTAGATCTGCGCGTCGAGGTGGCGGTCGGCCAGCAGGCCGAAGAACGCGCCGGTGATGACCGGGAAGGCCATCAGCACCAGGATCGACGTGACGAGCATGTTCCAGGTGAAGATCGGCATCCGGAACATCGTCATGCCGGGCGCGCGGAGCGTGATGATCGTGGTGATGAAGTTGACGGCGCCCAGGATGGTGCCGAGACCGGCGATGGCCAGACCGACGATCCAGAGGTCGGCGCCGAGCCCGGGACTGTGGATGACGCTGTTCAACGGGGCGTAGGCGAACCAGCCGAACGCCGCCGCGCCACCGGGGGTGAGGAAGCCCGCCATGACGGTCAGGCCGCCGAACAGGTACAGCCAGTACGAGAAGGCGTTCAGCCGCGGGAAGCTCATGTCCGGCGAGCCGATCTGCAGCGGCATGATGAAGTTCGCGAAGCCGTACGCCGCCGGTGGCGCGAACAGGAACATCATGATCGTGCCGTGGATCGTGAACAGCTGGTTGTACTGCTCGGGCGTGACGATCTGCAGCCCCGGCTGCCCCAGCTCGGCGCGCATGATCATCGCCATCAGACCG
>JALZLU010000264.1 GCA_030858685.1 Chloroflexota bacterium
CGTCGGGGCCGGGGGCCCATGGGTGCGTTCCCTTTCTCACGAAGGTACGTGCACGACCGTGGACCCGGCGACCGGACTTCCAGCTCATTGGCTGGTCACCGTAGCGGGACTGTGCCGGACTCTCACCGGCTTCGCGGATCCCACGATCCTGTCTTCTGTTGGCGGCGAGTGTACACGCTGGGATAAGCCCCAGTAGAGAGAGGACTGGCATCCTGCCTGGCATCCGCCCCCTCCGCCGAGGTCGTCTCGCCGGAGGAGGTATCGGATCATGTCCAGGGGTGTGCATGGCTGGCGTTGGGCGATCGCGGCGGCCGCGATGATGACGTCGACGGCTCTGTCCTCGTCTCCGGCTGCGGCGGGACCGCCCACGGCGAGTGCTCGGCTGCCTGAGTGCGCGGAAGGTCGTGGTGAGTCGATCCGCGCCGGGTCTCCAACGCCAAGGCTCCAGATGGTGCTGGACGATCAGGGCTGGCTGACCGGGCACCGACTGATGTTGCCCGACGGGACGGCGTTCGCCCTGGGACGGGTGGCCTTCCTTGACGGTCCGTTCGCCGGCTCGTGGATCGTTGGGGAGACTCGGCGCGGCGCCTCCACCGTCAGGGTGCTGGACGCCGCCGGAGGGTGCATCACGCACTCGTTCACGCAGCCAGGCCTCATCTTCAACGCGTCGATGGACGCGGCTGGCGGCGTGCTTGTGCATGACCTGGTGGAAAAGGCGAGCGGAAGGCAACTCGGCACGTGGAGGCGATCACTCCTGGATCCCGGACGTGCGCGCCGGATCCTGCCCGGCGTCTCGCCCGACGATCCACTCGCGCCAGTCTGGGTCAATACCTTCGCCTGGGCTCCCGACGGGAGCCTCGCCGCCCAGTCATGCGGAGCCAGCCAGTGCGTGACCCACGTGATCCAGGCACGAGGAGGCGTCCGATCGCACCGGTCGCCGGAGCAGGGTGTACTGAGAGCCTTGACGACACGTGGACTCCTCGTCGAGGAGGGGTCGTGTCACGCCACGCACTGTCCGACCGTCGTGGTGCCGCCGGACCCCAAAGAACCCGCGCCGTACGGCGCGCCCCTGGTCGACCCGCGCCCAGTGCCAGAATCGCAGTCGGAGACCTGGTCCAAGGACGCGCTGCTGGAGTTCCGCTGGGGTCCGAATGCCCCCTCCGACTGGATGCGGCCGGCCATCTACGACGCGGCCGCTGATGTCGCCGCATCGCGCGGCTCGAGGGCGGCGCGCTTCGCCTACGACGCGGCTGGCGCGGGCCTCGTGCAGCTCGCGGAGTCGATGAGCGGCAACTGCGAGCGGGCGCTCGCCTGTGCGACGCGTGACATCCCGCACTACTGGCGCATCTCGCTGCGGCCTCAGGGTGTCCGCGCGGGATCGGTCACCACGCGATGGTGTCAGGCATACGAGACGCCACCCGATGGATGTTTCGACCTGGAGCGCACCATGCTTCACGAGTTCGGTCACGTGGAAGGGTTGGCACACCCCGACGACCACGGGTTTCGTCTCGACGCGCTGGAGACCGTGATGCATCCGATCATCCCCAGCAAGAGTCAGACTGGCTGGAAGCTCCATCGGTTCGCGAGCTGTGACGTGGCGAGGCTCCAACGGCGCTACGACACGGCCAGCGACACAGCGTCGTACGCCTTGTGCGACCGTGTCGATACGCGACTGGCCGTGGCTCCCAGCAGTTCATCAGTGGCGTTCCGGGAGCGCGTGACCATCACCGCCACGCTGCGTGTTCGCGATCGCGACGGCTACGGACGACTCGGCGGCAACCCCGTCAGCGGACGTGACGTCACCATCCAGCGCCGTGCCCCGGGCGGCAGCTGGACATCGTTCGACGCGTCCCCCAGCGATTCTGCGGGGGAGTATGCGTTGACCTTCCAGCCATGGACCACGTACGAGTACCGGGCCGTCTTTGACCGCCCGTCGTCGGAGGGCCTGAGCGGCGACACGTCTGACATCGTGACCGTCCGGGTCGCGCCGTGCATCAGCGAATGCCCTGAGGCGGCAGCCGATGCGGTTACAGGCAGGAGTCACTGATGCGCACGTTCGTGGCAAGCCTCGCGTCCCTGGCACTCCTGATCTCGGCCTGTTCTGGTGCCTCAGTGACTGGCGGTGGCACGACGTCGCCGCCACTGCCCAGCGCGACAGCAGGGCCGAGGCAGACCTCCGCCGCTGTCCCCACATCCGGCCCCACGCTGAGGCCGAGCCGTCCCCCGGACGCCACCCCGACGACGGGTGCTCAGCCGGCCGCCACCCCGGCGCGGACCCTGGACGCTGCCCCTCCGACCCCTGAAGCGAGCCCCTCTCCGGCGAGGGAGGTCGCAGCTGTCCATCTGAGAGGACCCTTCGGGTCGCTGGAGGGCCGCTCCACACCGCCTGGATCGGATCCTCCGTCGAGTGAGCTGCGAATACTCGACCAGTACGCTCAGGGGGCGAGGCTGGGTATCGGGCTGAGAGACGATCTGCAGTTCCAGCGCTGGACGGTCTCCGCCCGTCCTGTCGACTCGGGCAGCGCCGACGAACCGCTCCTCCTTTCGGAGGGACCGGGCCCTGCGGATCGCACCGACCACATCAGTATCATCGGGCCGGACACCGGCGAGTGGCTGCTCCGCCTGGACGCCGAGGTCTCCGACTCAGCCCCGGCCTCCTATCACTGGCGCCTCGTCGTCCCTCTCAGGAACATGCCCGCGGATGGCGTCCTGGAAGTCCCGGCACCGGACCTGCTGCTCGAGGCCGGCCAGCGCAACACAGTCGCGGAGGTCGGGAGTGGTTGCTTTGTCTTCACATGCGGGGACAGCGGCGGCCTCACCCCGGCACACGACCTGCCCCGTATCAGGGCCGAAGGCGGGTCGGTCGTCATGACGCTCTCGGACGAGACGTCACTCGTCGGCTGGCGCGTGACTGGGTGGCCGGTCGCCAGCGATCCCAGTGATGAGCGCTCGCTCGGCCGGGGGAGAGTCCCGGACGGAACGGATGTCCAGGTCGTGACCCTGCCACCGGGCGACTGGTACACCAGGATCCAGATCACGTTCGACCTGGAGCGAGGTTCGCTGGCCTACTACGCGCGAATCACGACCGACTGATGGACACCCGATGGGCCGGTCTCCCGGGGCCGGCCTGTCGCTCCTGCGTCTGGGTCCGGTCAGGCCGCGGACGGTTCCGCGAGCGGCGCGCCGTCCGGCGCTGCGGGGAACAGGGAGGTCTGCGCACCCTCCGGCAGCATCCCGCCCAGCACCTTCTGCAGGGCGAGGATGTGGGCACACGTCTGCCAAGACTCGAAGTAGTGGCAGTTGCACTTCCATGTCTCGGCATCGAGGGACACACGATGAGTGTCGTTGTCGCCGCGGAAGGTCACAGAGAGCCGGTCCATGGTGATCCGGTCGGTCTCTCGCGCGTAACGATTCGCCTTCTCGATCTTGCCGATGACACTGGAATGCATCAGGTCGGACCCTCCCTGCCAGGGCCCACCGGCGACCGTCGACGAGCCCGTTGTTGGCGTCGAGCGACGACTGTTGCGCCGTCGCGACCGACGCTGAGCGATGGACCTAGCCTACATCAGCCTCGGACGGGCGACCATCCCCCAAAGTCAAGGCCAGCATGACAAGGTGGGCCGTGGAGGGGCTGATCGATGAAGGCTACTCATCGTCCTCATCCGCCAGGGACATCCGACCCTTGACGTATGCGATGGCCTCCACGGGCGTGGGATCCGTGCCGTAGAGGAATGCCAGGTACGTACTGACGTAGTCCCCCAGCACGATGGCTGAGACGGCCTGTTGAAGGTGCCCCTCCCCCGCCACGGGAAGCACCTGATGTCCGATCTGGCCGGCACCCAGCAACTCCGCTGACAGCGAGGCACGCAGCCGGCTTCGCGGATGCTCCGAGGGACTCGCCAGGAAGACGACGTACAGGTGGTCGCGGATCGACTCAGGCTGCGCATAGCCGACCACCGTGTTGTGCGTCGCCTCGGGCAGCTCCTCGATCACGGCCATCGTCTTGCCGTTCTCGTTGAGCTGTGTCTTCCAGCGTCGCGCGACGGCCACCAGCGGGCCACTCGCCTCGATGACCGGCAACCGGTCGACCAGCGTCCAGGCCAGCTGTTTGGCGGGATTCCGCTCACTGGGCGTGTCCGGCCCGGAAGCCTGCACAGCGGCCTCGGCGGCAGCTACCGCAGCGCGCATCTCCTCGTCGCTGAGTTCCAGTAGCCCCGCCCGTTCCAACAGGCCGGCCAAGAGGGTGAGGGAATAGCCCACCGCGGCTCGCGGCTGGCCCTCACCTGGGAACTCGAGGAGCGGCAGACCGGCCTTGCGTGCCACGTCCCTGAGGGGGCCTCCGGTGCTGATCACCGCGACTGGGCAGCGGCGCTCCAGCGCTGTGCTCAGAGCGCTGATGGTCTCCTCCGTGGCGCCGCTGTAGCTGCTGGCCACGACCAGTGTTCGGCGATCCACCCAGGCCGGCAGCTCATAGTCGCGAATCACGATGAGCGGCGCCTTGAGGCGGTCCGCGAAGACGCCCCGTACCAGGTCGCCACCGATCGCCGAGCCGCCCATCCCGAGAAGCGCCACGGAGTGCAGGCCCTGGTGGCTCTCCGGCAGCTTGAGGTCGCGCGTGCGCTGCCAGGCATCAGTCATCTGCCTGGGGATCCCGCCGATGGCCTCCAGCATCCCGGCCTGGTCGAAGCGGCCCATCGCCCCTCGATCATCGAGCAGGCCGCCCATGCCCGCCGGCACCTAGGAGTCTCCTCGCACCAGACGCTCGCCCTCGGAGAGCATCGAGTCACGGCGCTCGGCACTGGTGGCCTCGACGTAGACGCGCACCAGAGGCTCCGTACCGCTGAAACGCACCAGTAGCCAGGAGCCATCCTCCGTCCACCACTTGAAGCCGTCGTTCGTATCGAGAGCCAGCGAGCGCACGACGTCCTGTCCTGCGATGGCGGATGGTGCCTGCGCACGCAGGTCGACCATCAGACGCTCCTTGCGCTGCGGATACGTGGCGCGGTCGGCGTGCACGTCGATGCGCAGGTAGAAGGACTGACCGGCCAGCGAGTGGAGATGCTCCACGATGCTGGACACCGGCCAGCGGCCGGCCTCTCGCTCGCGCATGAAGAGATCCAGCAACAGGAGATCGGCGTAGATGCCGTCACGCTCGGGCAGGTGCATGCCGAAACCGTACCCGCCGGATTCCTCGCCGCCCATCATGGCGCCGGTCTCGATCATCTTCGGACCGACGTACTTGAAGCCGACCGGCGTCTCGTGGACATCGACCCCGTAGCGCTCGCCAAGCCGACCCACCATGGAGGTCTCGTTGACGGTGGAGACGACCGGCTCACGCATGCCGCGATGCTCTACCAGGTAGTACATCAGCAAGCCCATGACCTGCAGCTGGTGGATGAAGGTGCCCTGCTCGTCCGCCGCACCGGCCCGGTCGGCATCGCCGTCCAGCAGCAGGCCGAGGTCGAAGCCGCCGCCGGCCAGGAGCCCGAGCGCCTCGTCGATGTGCGGCCGGATGGGCTCCGGATTGACGCCGCCGAACCAGGGATTGCGTTCCGCGTGGATCTCCTCGACCCTGATCCGACCGCCGGCCAGCAGGCGCGAGATCCAGCCGGCTCCGGGGCCCCACATGGGCTCGACGAGGACCCGCATGTCAGCCTGGCGCAGGCGGTCGAGGTCCAGCGTGCGACGCACGAAGATCTCGTAGCCGGGATAGGGATCGAAGCGTTCGACCAGTCCAGCCGCTTCGCCATCGGCAAAGGGCCGGGTGGGCGGTCGGTCGGCTGCCCGCTCCCCGATGGTCCGCTCCAGCGCCGCCAGGATGTCAGGCCCTGCCGCGGCGCCCGAAGGCGACTTGACCTTGAAGCCGTTGTCCGTCCACGGATTGTGAGAAGCCGTGATCATCACGCCGCAGGCGGCGCCGCGTTGGACCACCTCGTAGGAGGTCATCTGGGTGGGCACCGCCGACTCCGAGAACGCCACCGGGATGTCGAAGGCGAGGAGCACCTCCGCCGCGGCCTGAGCGAAGTACTCGGAGGCGAATCGTCGGTCGTACCCGACCACCACTCCCTTCGCGACGGTGCCCTGATCGTGCACGTACTGGGCCACGCCCTCCGCGCAGCGCCGCACGTTCTCGTAGGTGAACTCCTCGGCGATGCGGGCCCGCCAGCCGTCCGTCCCGAAGACGATCGGGAGCATGGGGACGGTCGACGTCGGCGTTTCGGTCACGAGGGCAAGCTCCTTTGGGCGGTGAGGGAGATGGTACCCCGCGCCGACGGCCGCGGACCGCACTGAGGTCACTCGGAGAGATCCGAGGCGCCGGCACGAGGTCCGGACAGGGCGCGCCCACACAGCCGTATCCTTCGGCTGTGGACCGTCCCCTCGAACGCCCGATCTTCGTCGTCGGCTGTCCCCGTTCCGGGACAACGCTGCTGCGGCTCATGCTTGACTCTCACCCGCGCATCAGCTGCGGCGAAGAGACCCACTTCCTGCGGGACCTGGAGTCAACGGTCGGAGCCCATTGGCCGCTACTCGAGACATACGGCTTTCCTCGGGAGTACTGGCTGGAGCGCATCCGCGCCCTTTATACCGGCTTCCAGGCCGACTACATGGCGCGCCGCGGCAAGGAGCGCCCGGCGGAGAAGGACCCGACCTACACGCTGGTGCTGCCCTTCATCGATGAGCTGTTCCCCGACGCGCAGTACGTACACCTGATCCGCGACGCCTACGACGTGGTGGCCTCCTTCCGCGACCGCTGGGGTTATCGCTCGGCGCTGCGCGTGGCCCGCACCGAGTGGGCGCGCTACGTCCGCGCCGGTCGCGAGTTCGGGAAGCGACTGCCCGCCAGCCGGTACGTGGAGATCCGCTATGAGCAGCTGGTGGCGGATCCTGAGCCGTCACTGCGCACCCTGCTGGAGTTCCTGGGCGAGTCTTGGGACCCCGCCGTCCTGCGCTTCCAGGACGCGCCACACGACGCCACCGAGCGCTACACGCGCTTCACCGCCGGCAGGCGGGCCGAGGGAGGTGACGCTGGGGCGATCTACCGGTCGCGGGTCGGCGCTGGACGGCGCGACCTGGACCCCGTCCTGCGAACGACCGTGCGCCGGGGGGCAGGGTCATTGTTGCGCGAGCTGGGCTACCGCCCGTGAGGGTCGGCTACCTCCACCTGGGCCGTGAAGGAGGCGGGGTCCGGCGCTACGGCCTGATGATCGCCGAGGCGGCCCGCGCTCGGCCGGATATGACGGTACTGGAAGTGGACGGCGGAGCGCGCGACACCGACCGGCACCGGCTGGCTGCCGCAGGCCGCGCGCTCATGGCGGTGGACGTGGTGCACCTCCAATGGAAGCCTGCCGATTGGGGCGGCGGTCTGCGAGCGTGGAGGCACCTGCGGGCGTTCGTCTCAGCCTGTGATCGACCGCTGGTGGTGACGCTGCACGACGTGCTGGGGCGGGATTCGCTGCGCCAGCGATGGCTGGACACCGATGCCTGGGCCCTGCGCTGGCTTGGGCGCGCCGTCGGGCAGCACGGACGCATCGTGGTCCACGCCGAGGAGGAGCGCCGGCGGCTGGACGGGTCCGTGGCGGCGGATCGGATCGCCGTGGTTCCCCACTTCGTCGAGGAACGGCCGGCGCCCGACGACGAGGACACCGGCAGGGTCGTCGCCGAGGCAGCTCGCGAAGCACTCGGCCTCACGGGCAAGCGCGTCATCACCATCCTCGGCTTCATGGTTCGCCGCAAGGGCTACCGACTCACCATCGAGGCACTTCGCTCTCTGCCGGCCGACGTGGTGGCGCTCTTCGCCGGCGGACCCATCGCCGGCCGTGAAGCGCGCGCCGAAGAGCTGCGCGCCTACGCCGAGGAGCTCGGCGTCGGGGAGCGCGTGTTCATCACGGGATACGTTGCTGCGGAGCGGCTGGAGCAGGCGCTGGCCGCCACGCACGTGGCCATCTGCCCCTTCCGTGACATGTCCGCATCCGGTTCCCTCTCGACCTGGATCAGCACGGGGCGACCCATCGTCACGTCTGACCTGCCGCAGTTCCGCGAGTACGAACAGCTGGAGCCGGGCGCGCTGCGCATCTTCCAGCCGCTCAGCGCAGAGGCTCTGGCGGACGCCGTGCTGGCCGCAGTGCACGATGGTCCGCCGCTCCAGGACGCGCGTGTCAGGGCACTGGCCGAGCGACTGGCCACGCCGCGCGTGGTCGAGCACTACCTGGAGGTCTACCGCGCCAGCATGGTCGTGCCTGGTTAGACGGTGACTCGGCTCAGAGCCGGTCTCGACGCCCCTCGGCTGCCAGACGATCCACGATCCGCTTGACGTCCTGGGCACGGTCGGCGGCACAGACGAGGAGGGCGTCGGGGGTATCGATGACCACGAGACCCGTCAACCCAACGGTCGCTACCAATCGGCCACCAGCGGCGTGGACTAGCAGGTCGGTCGAGTCGATGTCGATGGTGGTGGCGCCGTCGGTGGACTGCCCCACCACCGACGAGCGGCCCTCGGCGCCCGCGTCGGCACCGAGGGCCTCCAGGAGTGCCGCCCAGGAGCCAAGGTCGCTCCAGCCGACGTCGATGGGCACGACGGCCACGCGTCCCTCCAACGAGGCGGGCTCCAGCAGCGCATAGTCGATGGACGTGGCGCGGACGCCGGCGTAGGCAGTCCCCAGGTCGCCGCTCTCTCGACCGGCACGCACCGCATCGAGGATTTCCGGCGCGTGGCGGCTGAGGCCGTCCACCAGCGCATCCCGGCGCCACAAGAAGATGCCCGCGTTCCAGTGCGCACGGCCGCCGGCGATGAGCTCGCGGGCCCGCTCCTCGGAGGGCTTTTCCAGGAAGCGCTCCACGGGGAACACGCGCATCCCGCCGACCAGCCGCACCTCATCACGCGCCAGCACGTAGCCGTAGCCCGTCTCAGGGCCGTCAGGCTTGATGCCCAGCGTCACCAGCGATCCGTCGCCGGCCACCTCCGCCGCGGCGGCAAGCGCATCGCGAAAGGCGGCCGTGTCCCCGATGCGGTGATCCGCGGGCAGCACCACCATCACGTCATCGCCTGGTCGATCGATGGCCAGCGCCGCGAGTGCCACGGCCGCCGCCGTGTTGCGGCCGACCGGCTCCGTCACAAGGTTCGCCTCGGGCACATCGCCGAGCTGCTCGTGGACGAGGTGGGCGTAACGGCCGTCCGCCACGAGGTACACGTCGGCCGGCTCGATCAGCGGGACAAGCCGCGCCACGGTCGCCTGTAGCAGCGTCTCGACGCCGGTCAGGGGCAGGAACGGCTTGGGCCGGGTCGCACGGCTCAGCGGCCAGAGACGGGTCCCTCCGCCACCAGCCAGGATCACGGCATACATCTCGCTGATTCTACGGGCGCGGCCAGCCACTGGTCCGTCCGATACCATCGCCCGGCATGACCGCCACCACGGACCCCCCGAAGCAGCGCGGCGCCTGGCCGTCAGGGGTCGGCGGCCTGGACCCCCGGCCGACGCCCATCCGGATCAGCAACCTGTGGCGCTGGGCACATCTGACGTGGCGCGCGGAGCGACACTACTACCGGCAACTCGAACGCCCTGTGAGGCTGACCTCCGGCCGCTTGGCACGCTCGCTCCGGCCCAGCCTTGATCGGCCACTCTTCCTGATCGGCGCAGCGCGTTCCGGGACGACGTTCCTGGGCGACTGCGTGGGTCGCATCCCGGAGATCAGCTATCACCACGAGCCGCCGGCCACCAAAGCGGCGGGCCGCTACGTCTACGACCGCCTGTGGAGCTTTCGAAGGAGTCGCTGGTTCTACCGGAGCGTCTATGCCTGGCTGCTCCGCGTCGAGCTCGACGGTGGCCTGCGCTTCTGCGAGAAGACGCCCACCAACTCGCTGCTTCTGCCGTTCCTGGACCGCGCGTTCCGTGACGCCCAGTTCATCCACATCGTGCGTGACGGTCGCGACGTGGCGGCCTCGCACCTCCAGAAGCCGTGGCTGCTGGCCTCCTCGAAGGGATCGACCCTGCGTGAGCCGGGCGGCTACCTGCACGGTCCCTATGCGCCCTGGTGGGTGGAGGACGGTCGCGAGACGGAGTTCGAGACGACCAGCGACATCCATCGCATGATCTGGGCCTGGCGGCGCTACGTCGAAGCCGCGCTGCGCGATGGTCCGACGCTCGGCCCAGACCGATACCTTGAGATCCGCTACGAAGACTTGATGGCTGACCCGCGCGGTCATGGTGAGCGCATGCTCGACTTCATGCAGATCGACGAACCGGCCTCGCGGGCCGCCTTCATGACGGCGCTGGGGCGGGCGGACGCAGGCTCGATCGGCGGTTGGCGCCGGCAGCTCCGTGACACCGAGCTCGCGGTGGTCGAAGCCGACTCCGGCGACCTCCTGCGAGGGCTCGGCTACAGGGACTGAGGTCCGCGGGTCCCCCGACCGCCGGCTGCGTAAGGATCCGACACCGTCGCGCGTATTGATGTGTGATGGACCAGATGAGCGACAGCGCCAGACAC
>JALZLU010000269.1 GCA_030858685.1 Chloroflexota bacterium
CGCCGCTCTACAGCCGCTACAAGTACGACGGCACCATCACCAACACGGTGACCTACCCCCTCACCCGGGCGCTCTACGGGCTGCGCATCCGGCAGCCCATCGGTGGCGACTTCGGCGTCAGTGGCGATCTCATCCGCCACTATCTGGAGCAGGACGACTGGACGCCGGACACGAGCAAGTTCGGCATCGACATCTGGATGACCCACAGCGCCATCGCCGGTGGCTTCGCGGTCTGCCAGACGCGCCTGGGCGCCAAGGTCCATGATCCCAAGGACCCGGGCTCGGACCTGGGCCCGATGTTCAGCCAGGTCGTCAGCACCATCCTCCGTCTCACCGAACGGCATGCCGCGCGCTGGCTGGACGTCAGGGGCTCGCACGACATCCCGGTCTACGGCTTCGAGCGCATCATCGACCCACCCCCGCTGGTCGTGAACACGCAGCGCCTGCTGGAGGAATTCGCCAAGGGTCGCCTGACCGTCCGCGACACATGGGCCAGCGTCCTCGCGCCGGAGCAGCTTGCCGCGGTCGACCACCTCGCGGAGGAGGCCAGCCAGGCCGTGGAGATCGCCACCCGCGCAGACACGCCGGCCACCGTGGAGGATTCGCGCTTCAGCTTCCCCGACGAGACGTGGGCGCGCATCATCTTCGACTGCGCCCTGGCTGCTCGCCAGGATCTCCAGCCCCTAGACCGCATGGTGGCGTCGCTCATCCCGCTCTACTTCGGGCGGGTGGCCAGCCTCATCATCGAGACGCGCGAGCTGACGACGGACCAGGCCGAGGCCTTCGTGGAGCGCCAGGCGCGCGCGTTCGAGCTGGGCAAGCCCTACCTCGTCGAGCGCTGGCGTGCACTCGACGACGCGGCGCGAGACGGCAAGCGAGCCAAGGCAGGCAAGGGAACCAAGGCGCAGGACAAGGCGCGCAAGTCGAGCGCGGCACGCAGCGTCGCCACGCCTGCCGTCAAGCGCCGCTCCGGAGCGGGAGGCAAGGACTGATGGCCCGCCGCCGATCGCCCTCGCGCATCCTCATCCCGCTGGCCAACCCGCGCACCGCGGCCGATCTCATTCGCATCGGCTCGGCGCTCATGGCACAGGGCGGCACACTCATCGCTCTGGGCATCGTCGAGGTGCCCGAGGGCATGCCGCTCTCGGAAGGCGCCACCAAAGCTCGTCAGGCGCGCCGTCTGCTCCAGCGTGTGCTGGAGTTCGCGCCACCGGGCGTGGAGATCCGGACCGTCGTGCGCATCGGCCGGCGCGCGGCGGAGGGCATCGTGGAGCTCGCCGCGGAGGAGGAAGCAGAGCTCATCCTCTTCGGCTGGGCGGGCAAGCCGGGCGGGCGGCGCGGCGTGCCGGACGCCGTGTTCAGCCCCACCATCGACGAGGTCGTGCGCGACGCGCCATGTGACATCGCGGTGGTCAAGCAGCGCGGCGTCGGTTCCATCAAGAACATCCTGACGGCCGTGCGGGGCGGTCCTCACGCGGAGCTGGCGCTCCACTTCGCCGAGGCGCTGGGTCGCTCCTTCGACGCCGAGGTCTCGGTGCTGCACGTGGTGCCGCCGGACCTCTCGCCCACGATCCGCTCGCAGGCCGAGCGCGCCCTGGCCGCTTTCGTGCATCTCCACGCCAGCGAACGGGGGCGCGCCACGCTGGTGGAAGGCTCCGACATACGCGCCACCATCCTGCGCGCCTCGGAAGGTGCGCAACTGGTGGTCATGGGTGCCACCGCCGCGCTCCCGCACGATCCCAGCGGCGGCGCTCTCTTCGGTGCCCTGCCCGAGACCATCGCGCAGGAGGCACGACCCACGGTCATCGTGGTCAAGACCCGCGAGCAACCGACTCGTTCGGTCTTCGAGAAGCGCGCCCAGCAGGCGGAGACGCTGGAGGCCGCCGACCGGGCTGCCGAGGCAGGGCGCAGCATCACCGCGCGCGTCGATCGCTGGTTCGCCGAATCGAGCTTCCACCACGGCGAGTTCTCGGACCTCAAACGGCTCGTGGCACTGAAGGAAAAGCAGGGGCTGACGATCAGCGCTGTGCTGCCCACACTCAACGAGTCGGCCACCATCGGACCCATCGTGCGCGCCACTCGGCGCGAGCTGATGGAGCGCCTGCCGCTCATCGATGAGCTGCTGGTCATCGATTCCGACTCGGACGACGACACCCGCGAGCTGGCGGAGGCGGAGGGCGCCCGCGTGGTGCGCCACTCCGATGTGCTGCCGCGCTACGGCACCTACCGCGGCAAGGGCGAGGCACTCTGGAAGAGCCTCTTCGAGACGAGCGGCGACCTGGTCGCCTGGTCCGACACGGACATCAGCGACTGGCATCCGCGCTTCTTCTACGGCACGCTCGGGCCGCTGCTCACGGAGAAGCACATCGGTTACGTGAAGGCGCACTACCAGCGACCCATCGTGGAGGGCGGGCTGCTCAAGGAGGGCGGCGGCGGACGTGTCACGGAGCTGGTGGCGCGCCCGCTCATCAACCTCTTCTTCCCGGAACTGTCGGGCTACATCCAGCCGCTGGCGGGCGAATACGCCGGGCGCCGCGAGCACCTGGAGCAGATCCCCTTCTTCACCGGCTACGCCGTGGAGATCGGCCACCTGATCGACCTGGCCGACCGCCTGGGCCTCAACGGCTTCGGCCAGGTGGACCTGGACATCCGGATGCATCGCAATCAGGAACTCGAGGGCCTCTCGCGGATGAGCTTCGTCATCCTCCAGGCGGTCATGAAGCGCGTGCAGGAACGCCATCGGGCGCGACTCTTCCCCGAGATGGGCTCCACCATGAAGCTGCCCCGATCCACGCTCAGTCGCCTCTCCCTAGAGGTCATCGACCTGGCCGATCAAGAACGGCCACCCATGATCCGCATCCCGGAGTACCTCGAACGTCGCCGCGCCGTGGCCGGAAGCGGGGGTGTCCTTGGGGCAGAAGGGTCCGAAGTCGGGGAAGGCGCCGAGAGCGACTCAGCGGTCAGCGGCTCAGCCACGAGTGGCGCCGCGGAGACCATGCCTGCCACACCGGGAGCCGGATCGTCCGAGTGAGGCTGCTGGTCGCGCCGGACTCGTTCAAGGGCTCGCTGTCCTCGGTGGAGGTCGCTCGAGCGTTGGCCGAGGGCTGGAGCCGCGGCCGCCCGGACGACACGGTCCGTCTCTCGCCGCTGGCGGACGGCGGAGAGGGCACCTTGGACGCGGTGGCCGCGGCGGGCGGATGGGCCCGGATGCCGGCAGCGACGCGGGACCCGCTGGGCGAGCCGCTCGATGGCCGCTTCCTGCGACAGGACGACCGTGCGGTGGTGGAGATGGCCACGGCTTCCGGCCTTTCCCGAGTCCCCGCCGAGCGGCGCGACGCCATGGCCGCGTCGACCTTCGGGACCGGCCTGATCCTTGCCGCAGCCATCGGCCTGGGCGTTCGTCGCGTGGTCCTGGGGCTGGGCGGCAGCGCCACCACGGACGGCGGCTCGGGCCTGCTGCGGGCGCTGGGTGTTCGGTTCCTGGATGCTGCCGGGGCGGAGCTGCCAATGGGCGGC
>JALZLU010000289.1 GCA_030858685.1 Chloroflexota bacterium
TGCTACACTGCCCGACGACGCCGGCCCGGGTGGCGATCTCGGAATGGGTCGAACTCGCTCGGACCTACAGTGGCGAACCGGCTCGGCGCCTCATCAACGGCGTACTCGGGCGGGTCGCGGCAGGCGGTACCGGGCAACAAAGCCCGATGGCGGGACGATGAACTCGCCATCCGTGGAGCACAGGGCGTTCGACCGCCCCGACAGGAGGAAGCATCGGTGACGGCTTCGACCTACGACCGCCTCAAGAAGATCGTGGTTGAGCAGCTCGGGGTGGACGAGGAGGAAGTCAAGGCCGAATCCTCGTTCGTCGACGACCTCAATGCGGACTCTCTCGACCTCGTGGAGCTCATCATGAGCCTGGAGGAGGAGTTCGGAACGGAGATCTCGGACGAGGATGCCGAGAAGATCCGCACCGTGCAGGACGCGGTCGACTACATCGAAGAGCACGCCAGCCCGGCCTAGCATCGGCCATGGCATAGGCTCGAAGATGCCGTCGCCCGGCCTCGCGCTGGCGAGGCGCCTGGGACTCGATTTCCGCGACGAAGCCCTGCTGGAGCAGGCGCTGGTGCACTCCAGCTTCGTGAATGAGCACCCCGAGTCGGCGCTGCCTTCCAATGAGCGCCTGGAATTCCTGGGCGACGCGGTCGTGTCGCTCATCTTCTCCGAGGCGCTCTGGATCGGTCATCCGGACGAGCCGGAAGGCGGGCTGACCACCCGGCGCGCGACCATCGTCTCCACGCGCGGCCTGGCACGCATCGCGGCACGTCTCGACCTGGGATCGGCGCTGCAGATGGGCCAAGGTGCCGAGCGGTCCGGCGAGCGTCGTCGTGCGTCGGTCCTGGCCGGGTCCCTGGAGGCACTCGTTGCGGCGCTCTATCTGGATCAGGGCATCGAGGTGACACGCCAGCGTCTTTACGAGTGGGCTGCTCCGGAGCTTGAAGCGCCGAAGGGCTCGTTGGCTCCCAAACCCCCCAAGAGCCGCCTCCAGGAACACTCCTTCGCGACCACCAACCGCGCTCCGGTCTACAGCCTGGTCAGCGCAGATGGACCCGACCACTCGAAGCACTATGTCGTCGATGTGAGCATCGCCGGGCAGCATCTCAGCCGCGGCTCGGGTCGCAGCCGGCGGGATGCCGAGACCGAGGCAGCCCGCGCCGCGCTCGAGTTGTTGCCGCCGCCGGCTGAGCCGTGAGCTCGGCGCGCCTGCGCGGCCTGCGCCTGACCGGCTTCAAGTCGTTCGCCGAGCGCACGGACGTGGAGTTCGGGGGCGGTATCAGCGCCATCGTGGGACCCAATGGTTCGGGCAAGAGCAACCTGGCCGATGCCCTGCGCTGGGCGCTGGGCGAGCAGGGCCGCTCACTGCGCACGCGACGCGCCGAGGACGTCATCTTCGCGGGATCCTCGTCGCGCCGGGCCATCGGCATGGCCGACGTGGCGCTCGTCATCGACAACCAGGACCGCCTGCTGCCGATCGACTACGCCGAGGTGGAGCTGGGGCGTCGGCTCTATCGCTCGGGCGAGAACGAGTACCTGCTCAACCGTCAGCGAGTGCGTCTGCGCGACCTGGTGGAGCTGCTCGACAGCGCCAACCTGGCGGACAACGCCTTCCTGTTCATCGGCCAGGGCATGGTCGACCAGGCACTTGCCCTGCGCCCCGAGGAGCGCCGCCCACTGTTCGAGGAAGCCGCCGGCATCCGCCGCCACGAACGTCGCCGACGACACGCGGAGGCGGAGCTGGTCGAGGCCGAGTCGAACATGGAGCGGGTGCGTGACGTGCTGGCCGAGCTGCGACCGCAGGCACGCCGCCTGGCCGCACAGGCCGAGCAGCAGGCTGCGCGGCGCACCGCCGGCACCGATCTGGCCCAGGCCCTGGTGGAGGCGGCACGCGGCAAGACGATCGACGCTCTGCGCAGGGCTGAGTCACAGCAGAAGGTGCTTCGTTCGGCCCACCACGCGGCTGACGCGGCGCTGGCCGGACTGCGTGAGGCGGAAGAGGCGGTGGGGCGCCTGTCAAGAGCACTCGCCGAACGCACGGAAGCGGAGGCTTCCGCCCGGACCGCTCTGGAGGCAGCGCGCTCGGGCACGGTCGAGTGGCGCCTGCTGGAGTCACGACTCGCTTCCGAGGTGGCGGGCCTGGAACGCGACCGCTCGCGCCTGCTCGCCGAGCGCGACGCCATCGGCATGCGCGCCGACGCCGCGCGCCGCGAAGCGGCGGCTCCCGTTCCCGAAGCGGATACAGCTGACGAGGAGGAACTTCGGGCGGTCGAGTCGGACATCACCCAGGCCGAGCGGCGCGTCGCTGAACTGCGCGATGCCAGCAGCGCCCAGAGTGAACGTGCCGCGACTGAGCGACGCGACCGGGAAGCGCTGACAGCCGAACGCGAGCGCCTGGAACGTCGGGCGCACGACGCGGCCGGGCGGCTTCGCGAGCTCGAGGAGCGTCATGCCCAGGTCACGGCAACCGCCGAGGCGACGGATGGCGAAGGTGTGGCGTCCGTAGCAGCGGGACGTTCGGCTGCAGAACAGGAGGCTGTCGCTGAGGCGGCTCATGAGGCGGCACGAGCCAGGCAGGATGAAGCCGACGATACTTTCCGCGAGGCTGAACGGCGCCTCGCGGAGGTCCAGGGGCGCCTGGAGTCGACGCGCGCCGCTCTGGGAGCCCTGGATGCATCGTCCGCCGCCGCCGATGACAGCCGCTTGCTGCGGTCTGCGCGCGCTCGCGGCGGCCTGCGCCTGGCCGAGGGGCTGGAGGTCGAGCCGGACCTGCGCGCCGCAGTGGAGGCCCTGCTGGGCGATGCCATCACCGGCGTGCTCATCGACGTCGCGCTGGTGCCTGCCCTGAGCGAGGTGGCGAGCGGCACGCTGGTACTGCGCGAAGGAGGCGTGGCGGCGCGGCCCGGGGAGGGGACGCGCATCGAGGCGGCGGCGCTGGAGGCTGGTGGCGGGAAGTCGTCCGAAGCGGTCCGACGCGACCCAGGAGGCGCCATCACAGCGCTTCTGGCACGGGCGGTGTGGGTGCCCACGCTCGCCGACGCCCTCGGACTGCGCTCGCTGCTGCCGGTGGGCTGGCGAGTGGCCACGAAGGATGGCGTGGTCGTCACCGATGCGGGCCTGGTCAGGATCAGCCGAGGTGGGTCCGTCCTGGCACGGCAGGAGGAGCGAGCCCTGCTCCTGCGCAGCCTGGCACCGCTCGAGGCAGAAGCAGCGGCATGCACGGAAGCCCGCACGGAAGCGGCCACACGACGCTCGGCCGCGGCGGGCCACGTCGAGGACGCGAGGCGTGAGCTGCACGAGAAGCGGCGTGGCCGCCGAGTGGCCGATGAACAGGAACGCACCGCCGTGCGAACGGCTGAGACCGCCGCCCGCGAGGCGGCCTGGCTGACGGCCCAACGCGATCGGGCGATGGCCGAGTCGTCGCTTGCGGCCGAGGCACTCGCAGCCATCCGTGCCCCAGCCGAGCCTCACCGGGCGGAGGCGATGCCGGACGAGCGGTGGGGTACGGGCGTTCCGCAGCCAGCCTCGGATCCCGCGGCGGAGCGCTTGCGCAACCTCCTCGAGCGGCGCGAGTGGCTCGCGGTGGCGGTATCGGCACGGGCCCGCGAGCGCGACGCGGCCATCGATCGGCGACGCCGCGCGGAGGTCGCCCTGAGCATGGATGAGACTCGACTCGACCAGGTAGATGGAGAGGTCAGCCGCCTGCTCGCGGTCACCTCGGACGCCTCGCAACGCCTGACCGAGGCTCGCACCCGGCTGGCTGCCGCCGTGGCCGAGGAGGACCGCCTGGCCGGTGCGTTGCGCCAGGTCATGGAGGGCAGCGGCCAGGAACGCGGCCGGCTGGAGGCGGTGGAGCGTTCGGTGGCCGACCACCGCGAGAGACTCCGCGCCGCTGAGGGTCAGAGCCGCTCGGCGGAAGTGGCAGAGATGGAGGCGCGGCTGAGCTCCGAGGCGGTGCGCGAGCAGCTGCTCGTGGAGCTGGCGGGTATCGGCGTGGAGGGCCTTGCCTCGCTCGTCGCACAGACCATCGATGGTCCTGAGGGCCACGCCGGTGGTCTCACGGCCGAGGCGAGTGGGCTCGATGCGGATGCCTTGCCCGCAGTGCTGGAGTCTGCGCTCGACGCCGCCGTCGCCACCTGGCGGGCGGCCCTGCCGCTGCCGGACGCATCTCCCGCAGGCACATCCGCTGGCCGGCTGGCCGCGCTGCGCCGCCGCTATCACGACCTCGGCGCGAGCAATCCATTCGCCGCCGAGGAGTATGCCGAGGTCCGCCAACGGCTCGAGGCCCTCGACGCGCAGCGCGCCGACCTGGAGGGTGCCATCAGCGCCACGCGCGAGCTGATCGGCCAGCTCAGCACGCTCATCAGCACTCAGTTCCGTGCCACATTCGCGGCCCTGGAGGGTGCCTTCGGACGCCGCTTCCAGCAGCTCTTCGACGGCGGCGAGGCACGACTATCGCTGACCGAACCCGAGGATCTCTCGCGAACCGGCGTGGAGATCACGGCACGGCCGCCGGGCAAGAAGCGGCAGCCCCTGGCGATGCTCTCGGGCGGCGAGCGTGCACTCACCGCGGTGGCCCTTTTGATGGCCATGCTGGAGGTGCGGCCGGTCCCGTTCTGCGTACTGGACGAGGTCGACGCGGCGCTTGATGAGGCCAACATCGGCCGCTTCTCGGCTGCGCTGCGGACGCTGGCCGAGCAGATCCAGTTCATCGTCATCACCCACAACCGCGGCACCATCGAGGCGGCCGACGCGCTCTATGGCGTGACCGTCGATGACGACGCGGTGAGCCGCGTGATCTCGCTGCGGTTGGCAGAACTGGATGAGGGGACCTTCGGCCTGGCGGCTTCCGGCGGGTGACGCGCTAGGCTGCCATCGATGACGCAGACCGATGAGACGAGCGCCAAGCCGAGTATCCAGGCCGGCGTGGCCAAGAGCCGAGCCGGCTTTGCGACCCGCCTGCGTGGCTTGCTGCGAGGCGATCCGGACGCAGAGACCTGGGAAGAGGTCGAGGAAACGCTCATCTCCGCGGACATGGGCGCCGACCTCGCGGTGGGCGTCGTGACGCGAGCCCGCGCCCGGCGCGATGTGACGCCTGAGACGGCCGTGCGCTACGAGTTGCTGAAGCTCTTCGCGCCGCGTGATGCCGTGCCCTGGCCGCGCAAGCCGGGTCCCAGCACGCCGGCCGTGGTGCTCGTGGTGGGTGTCAACGGCACGGGCAAGACGACCACCATCGGCAAGCTTGCCTATCGCTTCCGGAGTCGCGGAGCGCGAGTCCTTCTGGCTGCCGGCGACACGTTTCGGGCCGCGGCCATCGATCAGTTGGGCATCTGGGCCAGTCGCGTGGACGTGCCGCTGGTAGCCCACGCCGCCAACGCCGATCCCTCTGCGGTGGTCTACGACGCCATGGACGCGGCCGTGGCGCGTGGTACGGACGTCGTCATCGTGGACACCGCCGGACGGCTTCACACCAAGAGCAACCTGATGGACGAGTTGGCCAAGATCCGGCGGACCATCGCCAAGCGCATCCCGGAGGCGCAGGCCGAGGTGCTCTTCGTGCTGGACGCCACGACCGGGCAGAACGGCCTGACCCAGGCGAGGGCATTCCACGACTCGGCGGGTCTGACCGGCATCGCCTTGACCAAGCTCGACTCGACCGCCCGGGGCGGCGTGGCCTTTTCCATCGAGCAGTCGCTGGGCATCCCGGTGCTCTTCGTCGGGGTGGGGGAGCGCATGGAGGACCTGCTCGACTTCCAGCCGGACGACTTCGTGGCCGCCCTCTTCGCCGGAGCCTGAGCGCCAGCAGGGGGCGCCCGGCCTCCCATCCAGGAGTGAGCGGAAGCCCGGCCACACCGACGACGATGGCGCCTCCGTTACACTCGCGGCCATGTTCGATGCCCTCTCTGACCGCCTGCGCGACGCTCTCGGCAAGCTGAGCGGCCGCGGCCGCATCACGGAGGCCGACGTCGACGTGGCCATGCGCGAGGTGCGCCTGGCCCTGCTCGAAGCGGATGTCAACTACCGCGTCGTGAAGGACTTCGTGGCACGCGTGCGTGAGCGCGCCATCGGTGCCGAGATCCTGGCCAACGTCAATGCCGGGCAGACGGTGGTGAAGATCGTCAACGACGAGCTGACGAGGGTGCTCGGCGCCGGCGACAAGACCTTCCGCCTCATCGGCTCACCGGCCGTGGTCATGCTCGTCGGCCTCCAGGGCTCAGGCAAGACGACCTCCGCGGCCAAGCTGGCGCGCCACATCGTGCGCTTGGGTCGCCAGCCCCTGCTGGTGGCGGCCGACCCCTACCGTCCCGCCGCCGTCGACCAGCTGCGGACGCTGGGCAAGGGGCTGGAGATCCCGGTCTGGAGTTCGCCGCCGGGCACCGCAGTCCTGGAGATCGCGCGGGCCGGCATCGCCGAGGCGAAGCGAACAGGGCGTGATGTGGTCATCCTGGACACGGCCGGCCGCCTGACCGTCGACGAAGCGCTCATGGAAGAGATCCGCGGGGTCGGCCGGGCGCTGCAGCCCACTGAGACACTGCTCGTGGTGGATGCCATGGTTGGCCAGGAGTCGGTCTCGGTGGCCGAGGCTTTCAGGGACGCGGTCGCCATCACCGGGCTGATCCTGACCAAGGTCGACGGTGACGCGCGCGGCGGTGCCGCCCTCTCCATCAGCTCCGTCTCCGGGGTACCCGTCAAGTTCCTCGGTACGGGCGAGCGGACCGATGCGCTGGAGCCCTTCCACCCCGACCGGCTGGCCGGCCGCATCCTGGGCATGGGCGACGTACTGACCCTGGTCGAGCGGGCGCAGGAGACCTTCGACGAGAAGCAGGCGGAGCAACTGGCCCAGAAGTTGCGCAAGAACGCGTTCACGCTGGACGACTTCCTGGAGCAGATGCAGCAGCTCAAGAAGATGGGGCCGCTGGGCTCGATCATGGAGATGATCCCGGGCATGGGCGGCGCGGCCAAGCAGGCCCAGCAGGCTGTCGACAATGGCGATCTCAAGCGCGTGGAGGCCATCATCCGTTCGATGACCGGACAGGAGCGGCGTGAGCCAGGCGTGCTCAACGCGTCGCGTCGCCGGTGCATCGCGCGCGGCTCCGGCACATCCCTGCCTGAAGTCAATCGGCTGATCAAGCAGTTCGGCGAGATGCAGCGGATGATGCGGCAGCTCTCCGGGGGCGGTCGGATGCCCTCCATCCCGGGGCTGGGCCGGCGCTGACGCCCTGCGCAAGCCGGTCCGCGGCAGGGCTCGGCAGCCGAGGTAGGGGCGCCTCGCGACAAGGGTCCCGCTGACGCCCCGGCGGGCATCCGTGCGAACATCGCCGGGACATGACATACCGATCTCCCGACCGCGACCCGTCCCCCTCTCCCGCACAGCGCCCGGATGACTCGCCCACCGCACCGTGGTCGGTCACGCCGGCAACAGCAGATGCGGGCTCCAGTCCCGCGGCCGGATCGCCCCTCCCGCCGGTGACCCCCGTGTCGCGTGCCAAGCCGGTGCGCTGGATAGTGGCCTTGCTGGCGACCGTTCTCGTCGTCGTGACGGGAGTAGGGCTGGCTATCCTGGCCACGGGCGGCCGAACGACCGTGGCGCAGGGTCCCACCTTCCTGCCGCCCGAGACCATGGTCTACATGGAGAGCCGCCTGGATCTGCCCGGCGACCAGCGCGATAACCTGATCTCCTTCATGGGCAAGTTCCCGGGTTTCGCAGACCCGGCCGCGTTCGATCTGAAGGTCAACGACACGCTGGACCGGCTGACGCGGGAGGCGACGAACAGCGAGTACTCCTACACCGGTGATATCAAGCCCTGGTTCGATGGCGAGATGGCCATCGGCATAACCGAGCTCCCCGAGATGCCCGCGGCGAGTGGTGGCGACGCGGTCGATGTGCCGGCGACGCCACCGTTCGTCGGATCGATCAGCGTCGCTGATCGATCCGCACTTGATGCATTCCTGGCGCGCCTGCGCGACGACGGCACAGAGGCAGGCGCCACCTTCGCCGAGACGGCCCACGACGGTGTCACGATCGTGACCATCCAGGAAAGATCGATGCCCGGGGGG
>JALZLU010000299.1 GCA_030858685.1 Chloroflexota bacterium
GGCCGCGTCGACCTGCCCGGCGGCTCGGCGGAGCAGATGGTCGAGTCCCTCAGCCGGCTGGCGCGACTCGATGGAGACTTGCGCGTCCTGCCAGGACACGGACAGGAGACCACTCTGGAGCGTGAGCGCGCCTGGTTGGAGATGGTCGCGCGCGAGCGACGACTCCTGATGTAGCCGAGGTCGCGTGCTCGTGCCCCGGTTTCGCCTCATGGCACGGGCGGAGTCGTGCTGGGCCGACCGCGACTCCGGCCGCTTCGGGGGGTTGCGCTGGATGGATCCGTTGTCCGAACGTCAGATCTGACGGAGTCGGCTCGACAGGAATCGTGAGAGCCACCGTCCCCCAGAGACGGTGGCTCTACCGGTGAAGCGTGCGGATGGGGTTGCTCAGCGCCGCTGGAGGCGGAGGACCCGCAGCACACGGGCACGCGCCCGGCGCGGCTCGCGACCCGCTTGGGCACGCCAGACGCGCTGCTGAATCTCCTGCATGAGCTCCTGCTGTCGCATCCGGGTCAGATGCTGATGGTGAGTCATCTCGGTCCTCCTCCTCCGCACGGGCGGTGCGGCTGATGAAGGAAGGATGGCGGCTCCGGGATAGCCGGCGCGTCGGCCAGCGTGAGCTCTGCGGTCGGATCCATCGTCGTCTTCGTGGTCATGGTCATCTCCTGGAAGTCGGTGGGGCTGCCGTCAGTCGACGTCGAGCCGGCCCTTGAGCCGGTCCTGGATGCGGCAGGAACTGCGCACGCTGCGCGTGAAGCGCCGTTCCTCTGCGCGCGCGTGCGCGGGCGACGACCGGCGCTCCGTGGCGGCGATCTCGCGTTGCAGCTTCTGGTGGCTGCCCAGGCGCGTCTCGGCAAGTTCGCCGCTGGCGATGGCCGCGCGCACGGCACAACCCGGTTCGACGCGATGCGAACAGTCGATGAAGCGGCATCGCTCGGCGAGGAGCGCGATGTCCGCGAAGGCCGCGTCCAGGCCCTCCTCGGCATCGACCAGACCGACAGCCCTGAGGCCCGGCGTGTCGATCAACAAGGCGCCGCCGGGCAGCACGAAGAGTTCTCGCCCCACGGTGGTGTGCCGGCCTCGGTCATCGCCCTCGCGGACCGTCTGCACGGCCTGCCGCTGATCGCCCAAGAGCATGTTGGTGATGGTCGACTTGCCCGCGCCGGAAGAACCCAGGAGGACCAGCGTCTGGCCTGAAACGAGATACCGGTCGAGGACCGCGAGGCCCTCGCCGGTGCGCGCGCTGATGGGATGGACGGCCGTATCTCCGGCGATGCCGGCGATCTCCGCGATGCGTGCCGCCACGTCGTCGCACAGGTCGGCCTTGTTGAGCAGGATGACGGGCGTAGCGCCACTGGCCCAAGCCAGGGCGAGGTAGCGCTCCACGCGGCGCAGGTTGAAGTCGCGGTCGAGTGCCGCCACCAGCAGCGCGGTGTCGACGTTGGCGGCTAGGATCTGCCCCGAGGCACGCCCCCCGCGCTCCGCCTGCCCCCGCGAGAAGGCACTGGTCCGCGGCAGGACGGCCCGTAGCGCTCCCTCGCCGTCAGTCAGCGGCTCGAGGGCGATCCAGTCGCCGACCGTGGGGAACGATGCGGTTCCGCTGGCCGTCCGGCGGAACCCGCGCTGGATCCGGACGTCCATCGGGCCTGAATCGGTCATGGCGTGGACCACGTCGCGTTCCTGGCTCACGACACGTCCGGGCGCGAAGCCGGCCTCCGCGTGCTCCGCGAAAGCGGCCTCGCGCTCCGGGGTCCAACCCATCTCGTCCATCACCAGCTGCCTGCCATCATCCGACCCGCTTCAGCTTGCCCGTGCGCTTGGCGTAGCGCTCGGCCTGGCCGAAGGTCCAGACGCCCAGCGGGATGAGCAGCACGGCCATCACGCCGAGAGGCCAGACCTGGCCCCACAGCTCTGTGATGGGCACGCCGTCCATGAGACCAGCACGCACCCCGTTGAGGACGTAGGTGGCCGGTGAGAACGCCGAGAGGACCTGCATCCACTCGGGCATCACCTCGATGCTGTAGTAGACGCCACTCACCAACAGCAGCAGCGATTGCAGCACGAAGGTCATCTGGGCGCCTCGCTCCACGTACATCAGCGGAAGGATGGCAGCCATCATGCCGATGCCGATGAACGAGGCGGAACCGATGACCATGATCACGGCCGCGGTCAGGAAGTCGGCACGGGACAGGTCCAGGCCGAAGAACATGGTCAACACGACCAGGATCACCGCGGTGTGAACGAGGCCGTAGATCACCGCGAAGAAGGTCGAGCCGAGCAGCTGCGTGTAGCGCCGGATGGGCGCCATGAAGGTGTACTCGAGTGTGCCCTCCCAGCGTTCCCAGGCGACCGTCTCGGCGATGAAGCCGAAGACGATGGACAGGTAGTTCCAGAAGATGGCGCCGATCATCAGCGAGAGGAGCAGCCGGGGATCGCCCTGGTCGGCACCGATGAAGGCGATGGCCAGGGCAGAGGCCAGGGCGTACACGAGGTACGCCACCTCCCAGCCCCAGTAACGTTTGACGAGGAACCAGTTGCGCTCGATGAAGGCGTACGAGCCGCGCATCTCGCGCGTCAGCGTGGACATGGTGGGCTTGGCTCCAGGCATGGTGGGGGAGGAGCCGGCTCGTCCCGTCATCGGGAACGAGCCGGCTCGAGGGACGCGTCGCCCTCGCCGGCCAGGCGGCTGCCCAGCCGGACCAGTGAGCGACCGACGGCGCGTCGCACCGGCGGGCGCTGGCGCTGCCGGCGCATCTCCGAGGCGCGAACCAGGCGTTCCTGGCTGACCCGTTGGATCTCGCGCCGGTGACGCTCGCTGGAGAAGCGCTGCTCGATCTGCAGGCTGTTCATGGCGTTCTCACCTCCTTTCCATCGAAATGTCGTGCGTGTCTGTGGTCTCGAGGGTTCGTTTGCCGGCCTCAGTCGTCGTCATCGGAGCCCTCTTCCTCCTCGACGTCGTCGTCCAGCGAGCGGCCGGTGTAGGTCATGAAGACGGCTTCCAGGGTGGGTGGCTTGCCGTGGTCGCGTTCGACCAGACTCTTGAGCTCCTCGGCCGTGCCCTCGACGATCAGCCGCCCGTCGTTGAGGATCCCGATGCGATCGCAGAGGCGCTCCGCCTCTGCCAGGTCGTGGGTGGTCAGCACGATCGTCGCGTCGTGGCTGTCGCGCAGCTCCTCGATGAAGGTCTGCACGTCCAGCTTCGAGCGCGGGTCGAGGCCGGTGGTCGGTTCGTCCAGGAGCAGCAGGGTGGGGCTCGTCAGGATGGACCTGGCGATGGCCACCTTCTGCTGCATGCCCCGGCTCATCTGCTCCAGGGGGCGCGACAGGCGGGACTCCTTGATGCCCAGCCGGCCGAGGATCTTGACGGCTTCCCTGCGCGCCCATCCGGCGTCCAGGCCGTAGAGCCGCGCGGCGTAGACCAGGTTCTCGAGCGGCGAGAGCTTCTTGAAGAAGGCGGCATCAACGGAGACCCGGTTGATCATCCGCTTGACCGCCATCTCGTCCCGCTCGATGTCCTTGCCGAAGACCTCGACACGTCCGGTGTCCAGGGTCAGCAGGGTCGATACGAGGCGGATGAGCGTGGACTTGCCGCCGCCGTTGGCGCCGAGGATGCCGTACACCTCGCCACGCTCGATGCGCAGCGAGACGTCATCCACGGCCGTGACCGGCTTCTTCTTGCGACCGACCACGAAGCGCTTGGTGACGTGGTCGACCAGCAGGGCCGGCATGGCGTCGGAAGGCTGAGGGCGTCGTCGAGGGCTGACCGCCTGCTCCACGTCCGTGTCCACGGGGAGCGGGGCAGGATCGGTCCCGGCCGGATCGGCCGGGACGGCGCCGGGCCGCTGTGGCTCGATGGAGATAGCCATTGTCGTGCTCCTGGTGGTCGTGGGACGTGGTGGCTGGGCGATGGCTGGGCCCCCTGGGAGCCCGGCTTCCTCACGTCCCTCGCACGACTGGCGCGAGGCAACAAAAAAGCCGGGGGGCCCGATCAGGCCCTCCGGCTCAACGGTCCGACGCTTCTAGCGTCGTCGCGGTGTCACGAAGGGCGCAGATCTCCCGTGTCCAGGGCGCCGAGAGGCGCGCGCATCCGCAGCACGGTGGCTGCGGCGCTGGAGAGGCGGACATCGATCATCTGGCTCGTTCGACTCCTGTGGTGGTGCGTGGTCGAGCGCACGACATGCGCAAGGTGGCGGAGTGTAGGCAGGTCACCGTTGGCTTGTCAACACGACGGATGACGTGTCCATGAGCAGGACAGATGACGTAGACGCGGGGTCATCCCTCGCGGCCTGCGGGAGTCCCACGCGGCCTTCGAGAGTCCCATGCGGTTTTCGGGCCAGCCCGCGCGGCCG
>JALZLU010000301.1 GCA_030858685.1 Chloroflexota bacterium
GCCTCGATCTGGACGCCATCCGGACCCGCCAGACGCTGGCCGAGCCGCAGCCCGAGTTCCTGTCCATCGTGCCCTTCACCAACGAGGTCAAGGAGCCCCGCTACCGCCTCAAGGCGATGGAGCCGGAGGTGCGCAACCGCTCCTACATGGAGTACGAGATCCCCTACACGCAACAGGAGGCGATGGCCGAATCGCAGCGCTGCCTGCAGTGCACCTGCGAAGCCATCGGCTACTGCGACCTGCGGCGCCAGGGCATCGAGTACGGCACCACCCTCAAGACGCTCGAGCCGCAGGCGCGCGGCGCCTTCTCATACCGGAGCGTGAGCGAGAACCGCTTCACCGGCACCAATCACGACTACCTGCGCGACGATTCGCACGCGTTCATCCTGCGCGAGCCCTCGCGCTGCATCGACTGCGGCCGCTGCGCCAACGTGTGCAAGGAGATCGTCGGCGCAGCCTGCTACGACTTCATGCGCACCGGCTTCGACACGTTGGTCACCACGCCGTTGGACATGAGCCTCAACACGACGCCCTGCGTATCCTGTGGGCGCTGCGCCGAGACCTGCCCCACCGGCGCGCTGATGCCCAAGCCCCGCGTGCTGGAGAAGTACGAGGTGGACGAGAGTCGCTGCATCCTGTGCGGCATCTGCGTCGACGCCTGTCCCTATGACGCGCTGCGCTGCGGTCCGGACTTCGAACTCAGCCACGAGAGCCGCTCGGAGCCCATGATCGACCTCATGGCCATCAGCGCCATCGACCGCGACACGGAACTGAGCTGGGTGCGCAAGGAGCGCGACTGGGCCTCACGCGCGGAGTCCGACGGACGGTCGCTGCCCATGGGCCGCATGCTTCCGATGCTGCCGCCCGGTGCGGTCAGTGGCAACGGGCATGCGCACGGCAACGGTCAGGGCGCACATGACGGTCACGGACATGGCGGCGATCACCGGCCCGGTGGCGCAGCCCACGGCGGTGGCGGTGGCGGCAACGCCGGCGGCCACGCCCACGCCCGCTAGCCGGGCTCTCGGGGAGTGGCCCTGCCCCAGACCGTTCCCATCATCGGGTGGGCGTGGGACGACCTGATCTTCCTGCTGCTGGCGGGCATGATGCTTGGCGCGGCTCTCATGGTCGTTCTGGGCAGGGACATCATCCGGGCAGGCCTCTTCCTGATGCTCTCCTTCGGCGCACTCGCGGGCATCTATGTGCTGCTCGGTGCACCCATCGTGGCCGCCGCGCAGGTGCTCATCTACATCGGCGCCGTCGGCGTCCTGATCCTCTTCGCCATCATGCTCACGCAGACCAAGGCCGGTCCCGCCAAGCTTGTCTTCCACCACCAGGCCTGGGCAGGCGGACTGGCCGCCATCGTGCTGGCCGTGCTGCTGATCGTGGTGGTCATCGCCACCGAGTGGCCGGACGTCTCGGCTGCGCCCGCTGAGGCAGCCACGGAGACCGTGGCGAGGCTGCTCTTCACGGACTTCGTCTTCGCCTTCGAGATCGTGGGCGTGCTTCTCCTGGCCGCCGTCATCGGTGGCATCTTCCTGGCCAAGCGCGAGGATTCGGCCGATCCTGGCGAACGCGACGCCGACCAGGCGCCCACGCTGGCCCGCCTGACCCCGCGCGACGGTGCCGGAAGGTCGGTCGGAGCAGCCGAGTCGCGCGGCGCTGAGGGGTCGCGCGGAACAGGCGAGTCGGGCGGTGCGCCGCCACATGACGCGCCGGGCGCCGGGCGCGCCACCATCGTCACCGGTGATGAGCCGTGACCCAGTCGCTGGACGCCTACCTCGTCCTCTCGGTGTCGTTGTTCACCATCGGCACCTTCGGCTTCCTGGCCAAGCGGAACGCCATCGCCATGCTCATGTCCATCGAGCTGATGCTCAATGCCGTGAACCTGGCCATCGTGGCCTTCGGCGCGTTCGTGCCCGCCCTGGCCGGACAGGGCGCCGTCATCGCCTTGTTCGTGATGGCCGTGGCGGCCGCGGAAGCGACCGTCGGATTGGCCATCGTCATCGCCATCTACCGCAATCGAAGGACGCCGCTCGTGGACGAGTACGCGTCCATGCGGGAGTAGCGCATGCCGCTCTACGCCGAGGCCGGGGGGGCCGGCACGACCGGCACGCAACTGGACCAGTTGATGGTCCTGGCGCTCCTGGCGCTGCCACTCATCGGCTTCGCCCTGACGGCCCTGGTGGGCCGCCGCCTGGGCGCCCGGAGCTGGATCGTGGCCGTGGCCGTGATGGTCGTGACCTGGGCCATCGCCATGTTCCTGGTCTATCAGACGCTCATCATGGGCGCCTTCGGCGAGGGCGGCCTGCACTTCGACCTATACCGCTGGATCACCGCCGGCGACTTCCAGGTCGACATCGACTTCGGCGTGGACGCGCTGACCGCGGTGATGCTCATCGTGGTCACCACGGTAGGCATGCTGGTGCACGTCTACTCCATCGGCTACATGGCCCACGACCCCGG
>JALZLU010000423.1 GCA_030858685.1 Chloroflexota bacterium
TTCGCGCTCCTCCAGCAGCACACCTCCCAGGCGCACGTCGCGCTCGGCCTGCCGGCGCTGCCCCGCGACGACCCCGATCAATGGACGCTGGAGCTGCTCAACACGATCCTCGGCGATGGATCGAGTAGCCGGCTCTTCCTGCGTGTCAGGGAAGAGGCTGGGCTTGCCTACGACGTCCACTCCTTCACGTCCGACTACGCGGACTGCGGCACGCTCCAGGTCTACGCTGGCGTCGACCCCAGCGACCTGGGCGCCGCGCTGGCCGCCATCCTGGAAGAACTGGCACGCCTGCGCGACGAGCTGGTGCCCGTCGAGGAGCTGGCCAAGGCACGCGCCTACGCACGCGGTCGATTGGAGCTGCGCCTGGAGGAGAGCCGCCACCTCGCCTCGTGGCTGGGCGTTCAAGAGGCGCTGCACGACCGCGTCCTGACGCTGGACGACGCGCTGAGCGCGCTTGACCAGGTGACCCCGGAGGCGATCCATGGCCTGGCGCAGCGGCTCATCCGTGACGAGGCCCTGTCGCTCTCCGTTATCGCACCGCGCCGCAATGCCGGGCGGCTGGAGAAGGCGCTGCGGCTGCCGTGAGTGGATCCGGAGCGGTCGAAGAAGTCGCAGAGAGCGTCGGGAGCGATGGTGCGGCGCGCAGCGGCGGTGTCGCGCGCAGCGTCGATGCGCGTCTCGCTCGACTCCATCTCCGCGGCGGCTTGCTCGCGCTGGCACGCGCCGAGTTGGAGCATATGGCCGGCGCTGACACGCTTGATGTCAGCGCGCTGGCCGACTTGGCCGAGGTGCGCTGGCGGAACGGTGACCTGGTAGGTGCCGCTGAGGCTGCCTCGGCCCACCTGGAGTCCGGCGGGGACGAACCGATGGCCATGATCATCTGCGCGGAGGCGCTCGACCACGACGGCCACCTGCTCGATGCCCGGGCCCTTGCGGCTCGGGCCCTGGAGCGAGTCGGCGGTCAGATCGATCGACTGTTCGCCGGGCAGCCGCGCAGCAGCGCCTGGTCTTCGACCGGCTCGACGCAGCTGCCGCTGGCACCGGGCACGATGACCTGGGGGGGACTGGCCGGGGGACTGGAGGTGCACCAGCCCGAGCCGTCGATGTGGGCGGCACCGGCCGCCGTGACGGACGATGCTCAGGCTCACGACGCAGCGATGCCCGCCGGGTCGGACAGCTCTATCGCGGAGCGTGTCGAGATCTCCGCTGCGGCGGGCAGGGAGCTCGAGGCCATCGAGGGAGCCATCACCGCTCAGCGGCTGAACGGAGTGCCTGAGCGCCTCGCGCTCCTGCTCCGTGCGGACCGCGCACTTGCGCCGCTGATCCTCCTTCAGGCCGATCGCGCGCTGGCCGCCGTTCGGCGCGATGATCCGATCGTGGCCGGTCTCCACCTCCTGTGCGGCGACGCCCTGCGCGCCCTGGGTCGGGAGTCGGACGCCACGGCCGCTTTCGGGCGATCCCTGCGTGCCGTTGCGGCGCGCTCGACAGACAAGGAGCCCCAGTGAACGAGAAGACCCTCATCCTCATCAAGCCTGACGGCGTCCAGCGACTCCTCGTGGGGCGCATCCTGGAGCGGTACGAGCAACGCGGGCTGCGCATCATCGGGCTGAAGCTCGTGGCCGTCGATCGCGGGCTGGCGGAACAGCACTACGCGGCGCACCGGGAGAAGCCGTTCTTCGCCGGACTGGTCGACTTCATCATCTCCTCGCCGCTGGTGGCCATCGCCGCCGAAGGACTCAACGCCATCGCCGTCTGCCGGGCCATAAATGGCGCCACCCGCCCGCACGAGGCGGCACCCGGCACGATTCGCGGCGACTTCGCCCTGGAGACGGGCCAGAACCTGGTACACGCCTCGGATTCCACGGAGAACGCGGAAGCGGAGCTGGCGCTCTGGTTCCGGCCGGAGGAGCTCGTCAGCTACGAGCGCGACATCGATCGCTGGGTGGACGGCTCGACGAGCTGATCAGCGCTCCGAGAGACGGGGCTGGTCAGCGCGCCGGGAACGGCCGCCAGTCCGATGCGGCCGCGCCGGCGGCGGTGAAGCCTTCCGCTCCGAAGCCCACGGCCACCAACAGGGAGATGACTCCCAGTGTGAGGACGAGACATGCGGTCGCCCACTGCGCTGCGCTTCGCCGCGGTGTGACCGCCACGTCCGCCGCCTCGTCCGCCGCACGGCCACCGGCCCAGGCGAGCCGGACGTAGCCGGCGGCCAGGAGCATCGAGGCACCCGCCACCAGCAGGGCAGCGGCTTCCGGCATGGCGCCCTCCACGATGGCCCGCCGTGCCTCGAACGGCAGCGAGCCTGGCCAACCGACCCCGACGGCCAGCGGGACGATCAGCCCGGGCAGGAGCAGTGGCGCTCGCCGGATCCAGCCGCGGGTATCGACGAGGCGTCGACCACCCATCCGGGAGGACGCAGCCACCGCCCAGGCCGCCAGCGCCGTGCGTGCCATGCCGGACACGAGCAGCCACAGCACGAGTGCCGGCAGTGCCGCCACTCCTCCGGCTAGAGCCAACAGGACGAGCGCGCCATCGCCGATGGCGTGGACGCCCAGGAGACCACCCAGGTCGTCCTGGACGAACATGGCCAGGGTGGCCAGGATGATGGTCAGGCCGCCCGCTACGGCCAGCGCATCGCGCGCCCCGGGTGTCGCAAGGATCCCCGCCACGGGGCCGGTGACGGCCCACGCCGCAGCCAGCAGGCCGAAGAGGAAGGGCGCCCACGCGCTGACCAGCGGGTTCATGGGGAGTTGCGAGGTACGCGCCGTGCGCAGCGTCAGGAGATGGAATGGCACCACGCCGAGCCGCAGGGCGATCGCGCCCGCCACCAGGACGGTTGGGATGATCCCCGCGGTGAACGCCGCGTCCCTGTCCGCGACCAGCGGTGCCAGGAGGACGGCGCCCACGGCCGCGGCCGGCACCACCGCCGACCGTCGGAAGACGCCTCGCCATGAGGTGCTCGCGCCGGCCAGCGTCAGGATGCCGCAGCCTGCCACCATGATCAGCGCAGCCGCGGGCTCGGAAAGCGTGAGCGACAGGGCCGTGACGGCCACCACCACGCAAGCCATCAGCGGCAGACCTGCGGCGGGCGCCACCAGCAACGAGACCAGCACGAGCAGGGCAAGCGAACCGGCCAGGGCCGAGAGCCACAGTCGCAGCAGCGGTCCGTCGACGAGCTGCGCGTCCCCCATGGCGAGCGGCACTTCGAGGGGCGCCAGTACGACTGCCGCGGTCACGGCGGCCAGTGCGATGGCACCGGCCAGACACGCTGCCCTGGGCCAGCCACGAGCGAGGAGTACGGCCAGGGCACCCAGGGCTGCGAGGCCGGCGGCGACCAGGGGGATCATCGGTCGGTCGGGCGAAGGGCATGGACCGCGGCGGTCGCGGCGGCCATGGGCAGGACGAGTCCCACCACCGGCAAGGTCACGTCAGGACCGGCCGCTCCCAGGCCGCTGACCATCAGCCACGCGGCCGCCGAGGTGAACGCCGTGCCCGCCGCCAGCCGGGCCGGTTCCGCGGCAGACAGCAGGCGGCCGACCCCGACGATGAGAAGAGCCAGCCCTGCCCCCAGCGACCAACGTGCCGCTTCCCGCCAGCCCGCCATCCGTGCGCCAGAGGCGCGGCTGGGATCCAGCCACTCCACCGCCACCGGCCAAGCGGCGATGCCCGCGGCGAGCGCCGCGCCAGCGACGACGAGCCAGGCCCAGGTGAGGATCGTGCGGCGCGGTGCCAGGAGGCGTCCGCTCCGGCGCGTGGAGACCCACAGGAGGTAGCCGCCCAGCAGGGTAGGCACAACGTAGCCAGCGACTCCCAGCCACCATCCGGTTGCTCCTAGCGACCAACCCGTAGCACCCGGCAGGGCTGCGCGGCACAGCGGAACCAGCGCCAGCGCGGACAGGACGCCGGTCAGGAAGGCGATGCGCGTCCGGGCGACAGCGGCCAGCCCGGCGCCGCCGACGGCCACCAGCGCGGCGGCCACGGGCATGAGATCCACCGATCAGGGCACCTCGATGGACGCGTCGCCGGCACCGACCGTCAGCTGCGGGTAATCGGGCGTGTCCAGGACGGCCAGCGTGCCGATCGGCCAGTAGCGCAGGAAGGCGCGTCCCAGCACGTCGTCGACCGGGATGAAGCCGATGCGCGCCGTGCGTGAGTCGGCCGAGTTCGTGCGGTGGTCACCGAGCACGAAGAGGGAATCGGGCGGCACGTCCCAGGAAGTGACGCGCTGGTCGAAGGCGTAGGTAGGTTCCCCGTCGTACACGTAGTCCGACTCGTCCAGTGGCACGTCGTTGACCCACACCCGGCCGTGGCGGATCTCCAGCCGGTCTCCCGGCACGCCGATGACGCGCTTGATGTATGGCGTATCGTCGGGCTCGGTCGCCCTGGCCGGTGGCCGGAATACGACGATGTCGCCGCGCCGGTAGGGGTCGAAGCGCGGGGTCAGTTTGTCGATGAGGATGGACTGTCCATCTTCGAGGGTGTCCCGCATGCTGCCCTGCACCACTCGATAGGGCTGTGCCACGAACGCCTGGAGGGCGGCGTACACGACGACGGTCAGCACCAGCGTCTGCACGATCTGGAACAGGAAGCCGAACGGTCGCCTCACGGGCTGCCGAGTATAGGTGCGGCTGCTCGTCACGGCCGCTGGCTGCCTGGAGGCGCCGGCGACGGAAGGTCACATCGCTTCGAGGTCGCTCGGTGCTCGGCCCGGGCTGAGTGGCCACTCGCTGAACGGGCGGCGTACTTCCGAACGGGGCGGCGAAGCGGTCGGCCGTGCACGGGACGCACGAACATGACCTGATGGGCGTCGGCCGTGCCGAGAGCGTGCACCCGACGCACGCGAATCGGCACGGAAAGCCGGAATCGGTCGGGATCCTGCAGATCACGCGTGGCATCCGCGGCTCGATCCCATCACCTGGTCACGTCGTGCATCGAGCGCAAGGTCGGGTCCGCGACATCGGCGGTCGAGCCCCTGACCCGGGTGGCGGCACGTGGTGCAAGGTCGGCCCGCCAGCTGCTCCGG
>JALZLU010000321.1 GCA_030858685.1 Chloroflexota bacterium
TGGCCCTGCGCATCCCGGCGGATCATGCCGCCCTGCGGGTCGGCCGTGCCCTGTGCGATGCCCGCCCGGTCCAGGGCCAGCGTGCTGACCCAGCGACTGTGATGATCGTGCGACCAGAGCGCGACCGACCGGCCGGGGGCGACTCCGTCCAGATCCTGCGCCGTTGGCCAGTCGCCCAGGCGGTCCAGCGACCAGCCGTGACCCAGGAGCCATGCCTCGCTGTCGCCGTTGCGCGCGAGTCGCTCATGAGCGGATCGGATGGCGGCGAAGATGGCGGTTCGATCTGGCGCATCATCAAGGGACAGCTCCTGCGCCGCGAGGGCCGCCGTGGTCAGATGAAGGTGCGCGTCGGTCAGGGCCGGCAGGACCGCCTGTGACGGGTCGAGGCGCCATCGGCGCACGGCCGCGCCAGCCGCCCCTTCGACCTCGCTCCTGGGTCCGGCCGCAGTGACACGACCATCACGGACGGCGATGGCCTCTACCCAGCCCCAGCCGCGCGTCCCGCGGAGGGTGGCGATCCGTCCGGTGACGACCAGGTCCGCGCTCATGCCGTGCTCGCGGGATCGGCCAGGAGCGCTCGCAAGGCGGGTTCGTCCAGGCCGGCGCCCAGTCCAAGGCCAAGGGCGATGCGCGCCTTGGCGCCGCTGAGTGTGCCGCAGTCGATGGCCCCCGCCGTCAACCACGCCGCGCCCCCACCGGGAAAGCCGTATGCCCCGGAGGCCCCGCCCGCCACGCAGCGCGAGGTGAGGGCCAGCGGGATGCCGGCATCGATCGACTCGCGCCCGGCCTCGAGCATGTCGGGATGGGTGTTGCCGGCACCGGTCGCGGCCACCACCATGCCCCGCGGCGCCAGGCGTGTCAGGGCACGTAGCGCAGATCCGTCCATGCCTACCGTCGCCGTGATCAGGAAGACCGGTTCGGCGGCGGACTCCGGGATGCGGCCAAGACGTCGCCGCGGCCCGCGCACGGCCCGCTGGGCGGCGCCATCAGCGGCGTCTGGTTCGGCGTCGAAGGCGGTCTCCGCGCCGTCGGCCACGACCTCCGCGAGCGGCCCCGCGTTCGGAGCCCCAAAGGCATCGTCCGCGTGGCTGTGGAGTTTCGTGGCATCGTCGGCGGCCAGGACACGTCCGCCCATCACCACCAGTGTCCCGGCGCCGCGCCACCTGGCCGAAGCCGCCACGCGGACCGCATCATGCAGGTTCTTCGCCCCGTCCCAAGCCGGGTCGGCGGCGTTGCGCATGGCTCCCACCACGACCACCGGCTTGTCACCGCTCACCAGCAGGTCGAAGGCAAAGGCCGTCTCCTCCATCGAATCGGTGCCCTGGACCAGGACGGCGCCGTCGATGTCCGAGCGCGTCAGTGCGCCCTCGAGCACCTGCGCCAGCTCCAGGATCTGGGCCATGCCAAGGTGCGAAGCCGGCACCAGGCCCCAATCGACGGGCTCCAGGTCGGCCAGCCCGTCGATACCTGGTACGCGGGCCAGGATGGCCGCGCCATCCAGCCTGGGGACCGCCCCGCCCGTGACCGGGTCGGGCAGCATGGAGATCGTGCCGCCCGTGAACACCACGGCCAGCCGGGTCACCCGGCCTGGTCGCTGGGGCCCTGAGGCCGCGGATCCTTATCGGGTGGGTTGACCGGCGAAGCGACACGAGTGCTCACCGTGGCGCCCGCGTCCAGGTAGTGGAGCTTGACCGTCCTGGTGAGGGGCGCCGTGGTGGTCACCGTCATCGGGTCGACGGGTTCACCCAAGGGCTGGTGACTGTGGACCACGTCCTTCGACGGCCTCGCCTTCAGGATCGAGACGAACCCTGCCACGATGACGAAGCCAGCAGAACCCGCCAGGACCGCAGGCGTGCCCACTGCGTCGGCCAAAGGCCCGACGATGATGATGGGCCCCAGACTGGCCAGGCTGACCAGCATGTTGAGGACCCCGAAGACCCGGCCGCGTACCTCCGAGGGCAGCTCCTCCTGCAACTGGGTCTGTGCGGGAACGGCCACGAGCGCGTAGGACACGCCCGCGGTGAAGGCCACCACGACCACCACCGTCAAGAGGGAGACGATGGGGCCGGTCAGAAGCGGGCCGCCGATCCTTTGAGCCAGGGCCAGGACCACCAGGGACACCCCCAACGAGATCAAGCCACCTTCGATGATGCGCTGGCGGGAGAAGTACTTGCCATAGACGTTGAGGGCCAGGATCCCCACCACCAGTCCCACGCCCAGCGGCAGGATCACGATGACGAAGCCGTCCTCTGACAGACCCAGCACGGTCACCGCGAAGTCGGGGCCCAGGACACCCATCACGCCCACGAGTGAGGCTGTGATGGCGAGGTACGAGAGGGACCAGAAGATGCCGCGATTCTGGCCGATGTAGGACAGTCCTTCACGCAACTGCGAGAAGGTCGCGGCGACGGCCCCTCGCGCCTCGCCTATCGCCTCGCCGGCGCGATTCGGCGCGGCTCGTGGGTCGGAGGTGGGCAGCACCCAGCACATGGCCGCGGCCAATCCATAGAGTGCGGCCACGACCAGGATCAACAACTGCACCCCGAGGAGGCTGCTGAACAGCGGCCCCAGGATGGCGAAGCCGGCCACGAATGACGCCTGGAGCGCGAAGATGAACATGCCGTTGGCCGTGATCAGCTGCCGCTTGGTCACGACGATGGGGATCATGGCCGCCTCGGCGGGCGCGAAGAAGGTGGTCAGTGTGGCCACCACGATGGTCACCAGGTAGAGGACGATCAGGTTCTCGTCGAAGAAGACCAGGATCAGGAACGCCAATGCCCGCAACACATTGGTGGCCACCAGCATCATCCGACGGTCGAAGCGATCCACGTAGACGCCTGCCACGGCGCCGAAGATCACAGCCGGCACCAGGAACGTGAGCAGCAGGATGCTGACGGACGTGCTGGAGCGCGTGAGGCTGTAGACCTGCACGGTCAACGCGAACAGCACCATGTTGCCGCCGACCTGTGTCAGGACCTGCGAGAGGAAGAGCGCCAGGAACTTGCGGTTGGCAAGGACTCGCTTGGCCTGGCCCGCGTCTAGTTCGCCCCCTTCCTCGGGCGCATCGTCGTCGAGCTCAAGTGCCGGATCCGTCGACGGCGGGAGAGGTGTGCTCATGCCGGCTCTGCCCGTGTGAGCCAGCTGCGGAAGCGGCGCTCCAGCTCGGCACGCTCCAGCAACACGCGTCGCGTGCACGCTTCACAGACCAGCCCGATGTCTGCGCCCAGACGCGTCACGCGCCAGGCGCGCCCGCCGCAGGCATGCGGCTTGCGCAGCTCGAGGCGATCGCCCAGACGCACTTCCAGGACGGCGGGGCCGGCGTGTTCGGCCGGACCCTCAGTGTTCCGTGGCACCGGTGAAGGTGAAGGCAGAGATGCGCACTGCGGGCACCACCACCGTGCCCAGGAACCCGCGCAGTGTCCGGCGCTCACGGCCCACCGCTTCGACGCCCGCCAGAGCCTGCAGATAGCTCTGCGTGAAGCGCAGGTTTCGCACGGGTCCCACGACCTCACCGCTCTCAACGAGGAAGAGACCGTCGCGAGTCATGCCCGTGACCATGGCCAGCTTGGGGTGCACCGGGTTGGTGTAGTGGAAGCGCGTCACGAGCAGGCCGCGATCAAGGCCGCCGATGAGCTCCTCACGACTCGCTGCGCCCGGCTCCATGAGCTGATTGAGCGGGAAGGGGCCGTAGGTGTTGGGTGCGGGCAGTCCATGCCCGGTGGAGCGGCGACCAGCCCGTGCCGCCGTCTGGGCGTCGTGCACCAGCTCGCGGCAGACACCACGCTCGACCAGGGTCACGGGCTGCTTGGCGATGCCCTCATAGTCGAATGAGGCGGGCGTGCCGGCGCTATCGGCGGCGTCATCGCGGAGTGAGACCAGGTCGGACCCGATGCGCTTCCCCGCCTCGAAGAAGCTCCGCTCCTCCTGCACGGCCAGCGCGGAGAACCCGAGGTAGCCCAGCATGTCGAGCAGATCGACGACGGCGTACTCCTCCAGCACCACCGGGTAGTCGCCGGGGTCGATGGCCACCGCCTTGCGCGACGCCCTCGCCTTGGCGGCCGCTTCGCGACCAAGCGCCGCCGCGTCGATATGGGTGTGGTCCACCGCGGCACCCTCCGCGTAGCCCGCTTCTCCATCGGGGCCCATGGCCACGACGATGAGGTGCCCGTGCGAGCGCGGCTCCTCCACGCCCACACCGAGCGAGTTGGCCACTGCGACCTGCTCGGCGACCGTGCGGTACGAGCCATAGGCCAGCACCGACGCTTCATCTGCGGCACTGATGACCGCGCGAGCCGCCTCCGCACGCTGCTCAGGGGTCGCCTCCACGGTCGCCGCGGCGCAGGCGCCCGGGACCAGCGCCACGGGTCCCGGCTCGGGCAGGCCGGCGAAGTCGGGCTGCTCCGGCTGGAGCCGGCAGATCCGCGCGGCTGTTTCGGCCAGGCGGCGCATCGACTCGTCATCCAGGCGATTGGTGGAGGCCACGCCCACCCGCTGGCCATCGATGAAGCGCAAGTTGACGATGGTGTCCGACTCGCTGACGTTCTGGTGGACTTCGCTGTTGGCAAAGCGGGTCAGTTGCTCGTCGGTCCGCTGTACCAGCGCTTCGCACTGCGTGGCCCCGGCCTGCTCCGCGAAGTGCAGAGCGCGCTGAGCGACCGAGAGCACGGCCTCTGGCTGCTCGCCCATCACCACTTGCCCACACCGATCTGCACGTCCCGGAATCGCGCGCCGCTCACCGCGTGCCCCACGTGCGCGCCCTGTCCCGGCTCGCCCTTGCCGCAGTTGGGCGTGCCCAGCATCACGTACGAGCGCTCATCACCGACCGCGTCGCAGGAACGCCAGAACTCGTAGGTGATGCCGGTGTACGTCGGATTCTTGTAGAGGCGCCCGAGCTTGCCGCCCTTGATCTCCCGCGCCACCTCCGTAGCGAACTGGAAGTTGAGGCGGCGATCGTCGATGCTCCAGGAGCGATTCGAGGCGAGGAAGAGGCCATCGTCCGTGTCGGCGATGATCTCGTCCAGGCTCATGCCGGGCTTGGGCAGCAGGTTGATGTTGGTCATGCGGATGAGCGGCAGGCGATTCCAGCCATCGGCGCGCATCGCACCGCCACTCGCGCGCCCGATGCGCGGCCCCGTTTCCCGGCTGGAGAGGTAACCCACGAAGATGCCTTCCTTGACCAGGGGCACCGACTGGGCGGCTACGCCCTCGTCATCCCAGCCGAAGGTGCCCAGGCCGCCGGGGGCCGTGGCATCGGCCACGAGGTCGATCAGGTCGGAGCCGTAGCGGAAGCCAGAGTCCAGCTTGTCAGTGGTCAGGAAGCTGGTGCCAGCGAACGAAGCCTCGGTGCCGAAGACGCGGTCCAGTTCCGTAGGATGTCCGCAGCTCTCGTGGACCTGGAGGTAGAGCTGCGACGGGTCCAGGATGATGGTCTGGCGGCCCGTCGGGCACTGGGGAGCGGAGAGCAGCTCCACCGACTCCTCGGCCAGCGTCCCCGCGCGGCCGGCCAGATCGAGCCCCCGTATGTACTCGAATCCCGCCGCCTGATAGCCGCCGCCCGCGTCCGGGTACGTGCGCCGCTGGACCTCGTCGCCTTCCACGGCATTGACCTCGATGGCCGCTCCGACATGCGTGATGACCTGCTCCGTGTCGGACCCGTCGCTGGCAGCGAACGCCTTCCACTCGCGTTGGGCGTGGTACATCGTCTCGGTGAAGGCGATGCCCTTCACCTCGTTCAAGCGGCCATCGGCCTCCAGCAACAGGTCGATCTTGGCGTCCATGGACAGCGTGAAAGGATCCTCCTCGAAAGGCGTCTCGTAGCGACCCTCCGCCGGCGGACGCTCGTCCAGCTGCACGCGTTGCCGCAGGGCCGTGGCGGAGGCCCGGGCGATACGCACGGCCAGACCGGCCACTCGATCGACCTCCGCGGCGTCGAGGCGGCTGGAGGAGGCGAAACCCCACGCACCGTCGACCAGCACGCGAAGTCCGAAGCCCTCGGTCTCGCCCATGGAGACGGCCTCGACACGGCCCGACTTGACGGTGATGTTCTCGTCCTGGCGGCGAACGACGCGCACGTCAGCGTAGCCGGCGCCCTGCTGCGTGGCGGTATCCAGGGCTCGACGGGAGAGGTCTCGCATCCGCCGGTCAGGGTAGCAGAGGAGCCGTTGCGATCATGCCTCGCGACGTCTCCTGGCAAGGACCAGGACACCGACCAACAGGAGGCTGCCCGCGGCCAGGGCACCGACCGCCACCAGCGCGACCGAGCGATCCCCCTCAGCGGCCGCCTGGCCTGCGGATGGCACTGGCGACGCGCCGAGCGTCGGATCCGCCGTTTCTCCGTCAGCCTCGCCCGAAGCAGGCGCCGACCCGGTCGGTGTCAGGACGGGATCCGCCGCACCGGCCGTCCAGTCGGGCGGCAGAGGCCCTGGCGGCGCCGGTCGAGGCCCGAAGGGCCGCGGCACCTCCGCGTCGAGGGATGCCAGCCAGGCAGCATCGAAGTCGGCCAGGTCAGCGCCGGTGGCGACCGTGAAGGCCTCATCGTCCGTGACGCCGCCGGCGTAGGAGCGGATAAGCTGGACCAAGCGGTCCTCGCCGTAGGTCTCGATGAAGTAGGACACTGCCGAGACGCTCTCCGCGTAGGCCAGGTTGAAGCGGTCTCGCGTGGTCGGGAAGAGGCCGCCGAGGCCCTCGAGTGGGATGACGCTGCCGCGCTCAGCGGCTGTCCGGACACTGCTGCTGTCGGGCAGCGTGTAGCCCTCCGAGAGGTACACGGCAACACCTTCATTCAACCAGCGCGGCGGCGCGTTGTACGGGTTGCGGACGGCCGTGTCGAAGACCAGGTGTGTCAGCTCGTGCTCGACCAGCACGTCGACCCAGTCCGAGCCGATGTCGGACGGCTCGATCAGTCCGAACATGGTGCGCAACGAGGCATTGGCCTGGCCGCCCACGTTCTCGCGCGTGCCGGGACCCAGCGCCTCGCGCAGCGCCGGCTCAGAGGCGTAGATGAAGAAGTCGAGCGGCTCGGTCTCCGTCACGCCCAGCAGTTCCGAGGCGCGCTCGATGGCGCCCTCGCCGATGTCCAGTGCCCGTCGCGCGAAGTCCTCGTCGCCCTCGTACCAGTGCAGTCGCACGAGCGGACCCTCCATCGTCCGCCACTCGAAACGAGGGTCCACCACCGTGGCCGTCTCTTCGGGCCCTACCAGGGATGTGCCGTCCGGCATGACCGCCCTGAAGCGATAGCGCACCGTGGTATTGGGCACGGCATGCCCGGTCTCCTCGACGCTGGCTTCGAAGACGCCGCCACCCCGGTCGGCCAGCGCGGCGATCTCCACGGACGCTGCTCCGCCGGCCGGCTGCCTGGTGAGGAGTTCGACACGGCTGGGTGCCATCTCGCTGCGCAGGGTGGTACGGAACAGCAGTGGTTCGCCCAGGCGAGCAGTGGCCGTGGGCGGCTCGAAGGAGGCGTCGGCCGCCAGGACCGGAGCCGCGGCCGTCGCCCCCGCGAGCAAGCCGAGGAAAAGAACGACCAGGCGCGCCGTCATCCGCCAGCGCCGGTTCAGGCTCATCGGCCATCCGCCCAGGCAAGACCGGCCAGGCGCAGGAACCCGACGCCGGATTCCCCCGCCCCCAAGAGGCCGTCACGGCTCAGTGACCACCGCTCACCGTAGGCCAGCGGGATGAGCGGCGCTTCGGCCTGCACGATCCGTTCAGCCTCGGCGTACGACTCGGCCTGTTCGGAGAGGTCGTCCGTGGTGGCCGCGTCCGCCACGATGGCGTCGAACCGCGTGTCGCTCCAGCCGCCCTGGTTGCTGCTCGAGCCGGTCTGGAGCAGCAGTCCCAGGAAGTCGTGAGGATGCGGGTAGTCCGCGATCCAGGAGAGCGCCCAGAAAGCGGGCGGGTCGCTGTCGAGCAGGTCGAGGTACTGGCCGAACGGCCGCAACTCGACCTCGATGGTCACGCCAAGCTCCTCTCCAAGTTCGGTCGCCACGGCCTCGTCATAGGCCGAACCTGAACTGGTCAGGGTCACGGCCGGGAAACCGCGCCCTCCCGGAAAGCCAGCCCCGGCCAGCGCCGCGCGCGCTGCCTCCGGGTCGTACTCGGGTGAGAAGTCGGTCTCCGGCCGGCCGGGCACGCCCACGGGAACAAGGGACGTGGCGGGCTCGGTGCCCGGTTCCGCCAGGCGGATGAGGCGATCCCAGTCGACCGCCAGGCTGAAGGCACGCCGCACCTGCCGGTCGTCGAATGGCGCTTCCGTGGTGTCGAAGCCGTAATAGTCCACGGAGAGGGCATCCACGTTGCGCAACTGTGGCCCGAGTTCAGCGTCATAGCGGATCCACGATGCGTCCAGCGAGCCGACGCTCACATGATCGACGCGCTCGGCCTCGAAGAGCGCCACCGGGCTCTGACCTTCCAGGTCCGTAAGCAGTTCGATGACAGCCAGCTCGGGAGGGCCGGCCCAATACCGCTCATTGGCCTCGAGCCGGACGGCCGTGGCCGTCTGCTCGACGGGGATGTAGGCACCCGACACGACCATGTCCGCCGGCAGATCACGACCCGGTCGCTCAGCGGCGCGCGTCGCGGGCAGGACGGCCAGCGAGGGTGAGGCTGTGACGGCCACGAAGTACGAGGCCGGCCGGCGGAAGTCCACGATCAGTCGATCGCCTTCCGCGCGAAGGCCGACGTCGGCGGCACGTCCGGATCCCGAACGGTACTCGTCGGCACCGACCACGTCGCTCAGCAGACTCGCCAACGGGCTTGGTCGTTGTGGGTCGATGAGTCGCAACCAGGAGGCCACCACGTCCTCAGCGGTGATCGGCGAACCGTCGCTGAAGGTGAGGTTCGGCCGAAGCTCGAAGACCAGCCGGCGTCCCTCGTCCTCCACCGACCAGGCACGCGCGAGGGCCGGCTGGACGCGACTCTGCGCGTCGAAGGCCGTGAGCCCTTCGTAGACCTGGGCGAGCGTTCCGGCCGACGCCGCATCGCCAGCGGACTGGGGATCCCAGCTCAGCGGCGCCGAGCCCACCACGACGGCATCCACCTCGTCGGGCCGATCGGCACCCGCGGCCGGCGGTGCCTCACGTGGGACCAGCCCGAAGGCCAGCACGGCCGAGACGATGACCACCGCTGCGATGACTGCGGCCGCGAACCGGCCGCTTGACGTCCAGCCTCCCGAAGGCGGGGGACCGGCCATCCAGGCGGGCTCGTCGGTCCTGCCGGGGGCATCGTTCAAGAGCACGGTCGAGGCATGTCACAAGTCTAGTCGGCACGAACGGTGCCGCCCTCCGGCGGCAGGCTGGCTGCTAGCATGGGCAGCGCCCGGCTCCCGCTTCGGCGCCACACGCCGCTCCCGACAGCGACCGCCCGGCGGACCAGGAGGAGACCCGGCTTGGACGCTTCCGTCGCGCGCGCAAGGCGCGTGACCAGCCACGACCGCCCGCGCTCGTGAAGGTCCTCTTCCTGCCTGACTACATGGACGCCAACGCCTATCAAAGAGAGTTGGCGGCTGGCCTGCGCTCGCACGGCGTGACCGTCACCGCGCAAGCCACGGCTCGGCGCCGGATCCTGCCAGTGCTCCAGGCCATACGCGCCCAGGGCCGCCCCGATGTGGTCCATCTCCATTGGACGGAGCCATACATCAGTGGCGGACGGACGGATGTCAGCCGCATCAAGGCCACGCGCACCATCACGGAACTTCGGCTCTTACGCAGGATGGGCATGCCAGTGGTCTGGACCGTGCACGATCTTTCGCGCCACGACCGGCCGGTGGATCCGCTCGAGATGCGCTTCAACCGCGAGCTATTCAGCCTTAGCGCGGCGGTCATCGTCCACTGTGGGGCAGCGCGTGCGGCCCTCCTCGAAGCGTTGCAGCTGCCCGCCCGTGCCGCGCGGCGCGTATCGGTCATCCCGCACGGGCACTATCTGGGCGCCTACCGCAACGATCTGTCGCGGCAGGAGGCCCGCGAGCGACTAGGCGTTACCGGCGACGGGCCGGTCCTTGCCTTCGTCGGGTGGGTCCGGCCGTACAAGGGGGTGCGCGAACTGGTGCTTGCCTTTCGCGAGCTGGCGGGCGACGGACTGCGCCTGCTGATCGCAGGTACGGTCGGCAGTGATGGCTTCGGCGCCGAACTGACCGCCCTGGCGGAGGGCGACCCGCGCGTCACGCTTGACCTCGGCTTCGTGCCCGATGACGACCTCCAGATGTACCTCAACGCGGCTGACGTCATCACCCTGCCCTACCGCGAGATCTTCACCTCAGGATCGGTCCTGCTGGCGATGTCGTTCGGACGCGCGGTCATCGCGCCGCGACGCGGCTGTATCGGGGAGACACTGGACCAGGCCGGGGCGTTGCTCTACGAGGCGGACGATCTGCGGGGCTTGGCCGGCGCACTGCAGCAGGCGCTCACGGCCGATCTTGACGCGATGGGAGCGCACAACCGGGCGCGGGTCGATGAGTTCGACTGGGGCCGCATCGCAGCGTCGACGCTGGCGGTCTACCGATCGGTCCGCGACCGATGAGAGGTCAGCGCCGAGGGGACGTGGTCGGTGCGGTCGAGGAGCGGCGGCGCGAGCGCAGGAATCCGATGGCCGCAAGCGCCAGCGCCAACCTGCCACCGAGTACGCGAAAGAGCAGGAATCGGAGGATGGTTCCCATGCTGCGCAACGTACCGAGCATCAGCCATTTCGCGCGCATACTGAGAGGCGCCGAGCGTTGCAACGGCGCGTCATCCCGTGAGGTGTCACACCCGTGAAGCCGCGCGACACCATCTCCTCGGTGGGCGCCGAGGAGGGCATCGACGGAGACGGGGCCGGTCGCTCGCAACGGAAACGTTCGACAGGGATCGCGACGGTGCTCCTGGTCATCGTCCTGCTGGCCACCGCTGCCGGAGGTTCGGTAGCGCTCTCGAGATTCCTCGGCAGTGGCCTGCCGTCGGCGGAGCTGACGGCCCTCGAGCAAGCCCCGCCACCCGAGTCGTCGCCCGAGTCGTCGCCCCAGGCATCGCCCGAGTCGTCGTTGCATAGCGAGGCCGTATCCCCGGCTCCAGCGGAGCTCGACCCCTTGCCCGACGTCCAGCCGCCGCCATCACGGGCTCCCGTCGTTACGCCGCCTCCGTCGAGTGCCGGCACGGGCACCGCAGTGGACGGCGGTGCGGCACTCGATGTCGGACCCTCGGACTCGCTTCGACTTCGTCATCTCGAGACCATCAGCGGCGGTCTTGCGCCCAAGTCGGTCGTGTCGTCGCAGACCGGCTACTTCGTTGCCCAGAACATGATGTACCGCCACACCGTGTCGGTCTACGACCGCGACTTCGAGTTGGTCCGAACGGTACGGGACCGGGTGGACCTGTCGCGCTTCGGTCACGCTGCGGAACGGACCGTCGTCCAGGGCGCGCCCGTCGAGGCGGCCTTCACACCAGACGGGGGCTCGGCCTACATCTCCCAATACACGATGTACGGTCCAGGGTTCGAGCGTCCGGGCGCCGACACGTGCAACCCACCCGAGGAGCGCGACCCCAGCTTCGTTTATCGCATCGACATGGACAGGTTTCGCATCGATCAGGTGCTGCCGGTCGGGGCGACGCCGAAGTACCTGGCGGTGTCGCCCGATGGAGACTTCCTGCTGGTGGCCAACTGGTGCTCCTACGACCTGAGCGTCTTCGACCTGGCCACGGGCGAAGAGATCCGCCGCTTGCCCATCGGGCCCTATCCGCGCGGCATCACCTTCTCGCCCGACGCGCGGACCGCATACATCGCGGTCATGGGCTCCACCTGGATCGGAGTTCTGGACATGCACACGCTGGAGTTGTCCCGGATCGAGGACGTGGGCATCCAGCCCCGACACCTGGTGATGGATCCTGGCGGTGGCTATCTCTACGCCTCGCTCGACGAGGAGGCCAGCGTGGTGAAGATCGACCTGGCCAGCGGGCGCGAGGTGGAGCGCGCCAACACGGGTGCGCAGCCGCGCAGCATGGCCATCGCGCCGGACGGTCGTTCGCTCTACGTGGTGGAGTACACCAGCGACTCGGCGGCCAAGATCCGCACCGACACCATGGAGGTCATCCAGCGTGTCGAGACGCGCCATCATCCCATCGGCATCACCTACGACATCGACACCCGGCAGGTCTGGATCGCGTCCTACTCGGGCTTCATCCAGGTGTTCCGAGACGTCTGACGGTCCCGCGGTAGGCTTGTGGAACGATGCCAGCTGACACCACCTCTGCGGCCCGCAGCCGATCTCTCGTGCTCGCCGCGGCCGCCGCCGTGCTGGTCGGAGTGCTGGCCATGGGGCTCCTGATCAGCGCGCAACGGCCGACCGGCCCCGATGCGGCCGCCGTGCCAACGCCATCGAACCGCCCGTCCTCCCCTTCCATGGTGCGCTCACCGCTCCAGAGTCATCCTCCAGCCTCGCGGGCACCGAGCC
>JALZLU010000331.1 GCA_030858685.1 Chloroflexota bacterium
CGGTGGCGCCGGCCATCATGTGGGGCATCGCGCACTCGCAGGGCATCCGGCTGCCGACCAAGGACTACTGGGAGTTCCGGGACATGATCACGGTGTCCCCGCGCCGCGGCCGGTCGTTCGAGGGCTACCTCCAGCTATTCCACTGGACGGAACTGATCCAGTCGTCGCCGCTGGCCGTGGAGCGCTCCGTGTACGAGGTGGTGGGCTGCGCCTACCGCAAGAACAACGTGACCACCATGGAGCTGCGCTTCAACCCCATGAAGCGCAATCGGGGCGGCGAGCAGGACCTGGACCACATCATCAGCGCCGCCATCCGCGGCATGGACCGCGCTCGCCTGGAGTATCCCGTCACGCCAGGCCTCATCCTCTGCCTCGATCGCGCCTTTCCCTACGCCCTCAATGAGATCATCGCGGAGAAGGCCATGGCCTATCTCGGCCGCGGCGTGGTGGGCGTGGACATCGCCGGGCCCGAGTCGGACGGCTTCCGCCCGGCGGACTACCGCCGCCTCTTCGAGCGTGTCCGGCGCCGAGGTCTGGGTGTGACCGTCCACACGGGCGAGTCGGGACCGCTGGAGGAGATCGCCACGGTCGTCGAGGAGCTGGAGCCCTCGCGCATCGGTCACGGCGTCAAAGCTGCCTACGACCCGTACACCATGGCCATGTTGCGCGAACGTGCCATCACCCTGGAGCTGTGCCCCACCAGCAACCTCAACACGCGCGTCGTGTCCGGCTGGGAGGAGTTCCGCTGGATCTTCGACACGTTCCGCCGCAACGGCGTGCGCTACACCATCAACACGGATGGTCCGGAGATGCTCAAGACCTACATCCGCGACGAGCTCAGCAGCTTGGGCCGCCTGGGCATCCTGTCCGTGGAGGAGCAGCTCCAGGCCGCTGAGTGGGCGCGCCAGTCGTCGTTCGTGGCCAGCCTCACGGACCTGCCGCTACCGCGCACGGCTCCCGCGCCGCGGGTCCAGATCGAGCGCGAGGAAGCCTGAACCGAGCCCGACGCCCACCGCCTCGGGCCGTCCGGGATACCATCGACGGGACACGGCCTCGCCCCTGATCTCGCGAGCGTCGACAGCCCTTTGAGCCCTCGAGGTGCCCGTGGATCTTGACCTCTCGCCCGAACACGAGCTGCTGCGCCAGACCATCCGCGACTTCGCCGCGCGCGAGGTCGAGGGCTTGGTCGAGGAGCATGAGCGGGAGCGCCGCTTCCCGACCGATATCGTGGCGATGCTCGGACCGATGGGCCTGCTGGGCATCAACATCCCGGAGGAAGAGGGCGGCGCCGGCCTCGACACGCTGGCGTACGCCATCGCCATCGAGGAGCTGGCGCGCGTCTGGGGCTCGCTGGCCCTCATCGTGGCCGCTCACACTTCGCTGGGCTGCGGCCCGCTGCACCTGGCCGGCAGCGCCGCTCAAAAGGAGCGCTACCTGGTGCCCATGGCCCAGGGGCAGGTGCTGGGTGCCTACGGGCTGACCGAGCCCGAAGCCGGTTCCGACTCCGGCGGCACACGCACCACCGGCCGCTTCGAGGAAGGCTCCAACGGCGGTCAATGGGTGCTCAACGGGCGTAAGCGTTTCATCACCAATGCCGGCCAGGCCGGCACGTACATCGTGACGGCGCGCACCGGCGCCCGTGACGACGGTTCGCCGGAGATCAGCGGCTTCATCGTGCAGGCTGACACCGCGGGCTTTTCCGTGGGGCGCCTGGAAGAGAAGATGGGCCTGCACGCCAGCGCGACCGGCGAGCTGCTCTTCGAGGATTGCCGCATCGGTGCAGACCAGATGCTGGGCGAGCGCGGCGACGGCTGGAAGATCTTCCTCAAGATCCTCGACGGCGGGCGCATCTCCATCGGAGCCATGGCCGTGGGCCTTGCCCAGGCAGCGCTCGATGCGTCGGTCGTCTACGCGCGGGAGCGCCGTCAGTTCGGCCGGCCCATCGGGACCTTTCAGGGGGTGGCCTTCATGGTGGCCGACATGTCGACCGAGATCGAGGCTTCCCGTCAGATGGTCTACCGAGCCGCCTGGCTCAAGGATCAGGGTCGGGACTACGGGCTGGCCGCCGCACAGGCCAAACTGCTCGCCTCGGAGGTCAGCCAGCGAGCGACCAATAACGCGGTACAGATCCACGGCGGCTACGGCTACGTGGAGGAGTACAAGGTGGAGCGCTACCTGCGCGACGCCAAGCTCACCGAGATAGGTGAAGGCACCAGCCAGATCCAACGGCTGGTGATCGGCCGGAAAGTGCTGGACCTCCGGGTCCAGTAAAGACACGAAAGGGAGGATCAGCACATGTCCGTCGCACGGAACACGGAGATCAGCGCCACCTCGAGCCAGAGCTTCGAGGACGCCATCAAGCAGGGCCTTGCGCGCGCCACCAGCACGTTGCGCAACGTCAAGAGCGCCTGGATCAAGGAGCAGGAAGTCAGTCTCTCGGGCGATCAGATCAGCGAGTACAAGGTGGTGATGGTCGTCACCTTCGTGCTCGACGACGCCTCCTAGCAGGCGCCACGCTCCCTCAGCGCGCTCCGCTGGCACGACGCTGGCGGAGCGCCTCGTAGAAGAGGATCGCTGCAGTGGCGGACACGTTGAGGCTGTCGGCCACGCCCAGCATCGGCAGGCGCACGGCGGTGACGTCCGTCCCGGACCAGGCATCGCCCAGCCCCATGGCCTCGCTGCCCAGGACGATCGCCACGGGCCCCCTGAGATCCGCCTTGGTGTAGTCGGTCGTCCCGTCCACGCGCGCTGTGACGATTCGCATGCTGTTAGCGTTCAACCACGCCATGGCCTCCGGACCTGAGGCCACGGCGAGGGGCACACTGAAGACCGTTCCCAGGCTCGCCCGGATGACGTTCGGGTTGAAGATATCCGTGGCCGGATCGGTGACCAGTAGCGCCGACACTCCCGCCCCATCCGCGCTGCGCAGGATCGCGCCCAGGTTGCCCGGCTTCTCGACCGCCTCCACGACACCCACTACCGGATCCGGCCCGAGTTCCAGGTCGCCCAGCGTCCGCCGGGGCGTCTCGGCCACGAGCACGAGCCCGGCCGAGCGCTCACCGTAGCTCAGCCGTTCGATCAATCGAGCGTCGGCTGTGACCATCGAGCAGCCAGCCGCGGCGAGCCGCGCGAGGAGCCCATCCGCGCCAGCCTCCAGATCCGTCGGATGAGTCGCA
>JALZLU010000340.1 GCA_030858685.1 Chloroflexota bacterium
GCGCCAAAGGGCGTCGCTGTGGTCCTGGAGGCGTCGCATCTATGCGCCGTGATGCGCGGCGTGCGCAAGCCGGGCACGATCATGACCACCAGCGCCGTGCTGGGCATCTTCCGGGCCAACGACAAGACCCGCGCCGAGTTCTTCGCTCACCTGGCTCGGCCAGCACCGCGGGGGTCGTAACGCGCCGTAAGAGGGTTGCGCGGGTGACGCCGCTATCGTCACGGATCGATCAAGTCGCGAGAGCGGCCACGCGGCGGTCGGAGGTCCGGGAGCGAGAAGCCGGCCGCGCGGTCGTATGTGGCGCCTTGAAGGGCCGGATCGACGGCACTATCGTCGAACGGTGGCCTTGTGGCGATGTCTCGAGGCAGCGCGGCGCGTCCTCATCGGCGCCGGCCCTGAACCGTGCCTTGCCGACGATCGTGGCGTCATCGGACGCCTTAAGGCAACGGCCGAAATCTGATCAGTGCGTCCAGGGGAGTGGCAGGAGCGCTCCATCCGCGACTCCTCGCTCCCGACCGCTCGAGAAGTCGTCCTTCTGACGATAGTGCCGCCACTGGCTGGCGGTGGCCGAACCTGCCGTCCCTCCTCACCGCTATCATCCCGGGGATGCCCGAACGTCCGATCAAGGTGCTCATCGCCAAGCCCGGCCTGGACGGCCACGACCGTGGGGCAAAGGTGCTGGCGCGCGGCCTGCGCGACGAGGGGTTCGAGGTCGTCTACACCGGCCTGCGCCAGACGCCGGAGATGGTCGTCTCGGCAGCGCTTCAGGAAGATGTGGATGTGGTCGGTCTGTCCATCCTGTCCGGCGCCCACATGACGCTGCTGCCGCGCATCGTGGCGGGCCTGCGGGCGGAGGGGCTGGACGACGTGCTCATCACGGCCGGCGGCATCATCCCGGACGATGACGTCCCGTCACTCACGGAGGCGGGCGTCAACCGGATCTTCGGCCCGGGCACGACCATCCGCCAGGTGGCCGACTACATCCGAGAGAACGTCAAGCCGCGCTCAGAGGAGTGACCGAAGCTACGCGCGGAGGGTCGACGCGGGCGATCGATCGAGGCCGGGATCTGGCCGAACGCACGCACGGCGGGGAGCGTCGGGCGCTGGCCCGCCTGCTGACCGAGGTCGAGAACCGCAGCCGAGCGGCCGAGGCGGCCCTGCGCATCCTCTACCCGCTGGCGGGCCATGCCCACCTGGTCGGTGTGACGGGCGCGCCGGGTGCCGGGAAGTCGACGCTGGTGGCCGCCCTGGTTGGCGAGGCTCGAAAAGGCGGTCGGGCGGTGGCGATCCTGGCCATCGACCCGTCGAGCCCCATCACCGGCGGCGCCATCCTAGGCGACCGGGTGCGCATGCAGGCCTACGCCGGCGACCCGGACGTGTTCATCCGCTCGATGGCCTCGCGCGGGCATGTCGGCGGCCTGGCCACGTCAACGGTCGCGGCGGCGGCGGTGCTGGATGCAGCCGGCTTCCCGCTCGTTTTCATCGAGACCGTGGGCACGGGCCAGAGCGAGGTCGAGGTAGCGGCCATCGCCGACACGACGCTGGTCGTCCAGGCTCCGGAGATGGGGGACGAGGTCCAGGCCATCAAGGCCGGCCTGTTGGAGGTGGCCGACATCGTGGTCGTCAACAAGGCCGACCGACCGGGCGCCGATCGGGCGGCTTCGCATCTGCGTTCCATGCTCACCGTGGGCGCGCAGCATGACCGGGCGATGGGAGACCGCCCCCGACCCAAGCGGCCGGAGGTGCTGCTGGTGTCCGGTGCCACCGGTCAGGGCGTACCCGAGGTGCTCGCCTCGCTGGACCGGCGCGAGGAGGGGCGCCGAGCAGCTGGCTCGGAAGACAAGGTGGATGGCACTCGACTGGCCCGCGCGGAGGCGCAGGTCTGGGGCATCCTCGCAGAGCGCTTGCGCTGGCGCGTCCGTGCGCCTGCACGAGCGGAGGAGACGCAGGCCGTGTTGCGTGCCGTCGCGGACCACGAGCTCGACCCCTACGCTGCCGCCGACCAGCTCCTCGAAGCGCTCACTGGTCCTTAAGCGGACCGGCCGTCCACGAAGGCCAAGGCGTCGTCGACAAGACGTTCCCAGTCACCGCACTGACCACCGGCCACACTCACCCACTCCTTCATCCATCGCCCTTGGCGGGTCTCCAGGCGGGTCCCAGCGCCGGACGCGACAAGCTCATCGACCCGATCCCTGGGAAGTTTCACCACCAACTCGGCCTTCATGAGCATGGCGAAGATGCGGCCATCGACCCTGAGTCCGGTGGTCGAGCCAAATCCGGTACCTCGGGTCACGCTCGGGTCGGCCAGGTGACCAGCAGCGAGGGATTCGAAGCACCGTTCGGCCTCCAGCGCGTCAGCGGTGTCGGTCACGACGCCGGAGGCAGGACGCTACGAGACCTCGACCGGGACCGGATAGACCTCAGTGGCTGGGTGGCCGGCACGCTCATGGATGCGTTTTACCGCCTCAGCACTGGGTGCCTCGGAGAGGCACCAGACCATGCCGGATTCGGGATCACCCCAGGCACGCTGGAAGTCGACGCCTTCCTCGTCCTGGATGTCGACGTCGGCCTGATGGGCCTTCTGGAGTGCTTCCGGGGTCACGCCGTGCATGCCGTGGTGGACGTCCATGAACTTGGGCATCGAGTGGTCCTCCGATGGGGGCTTCGGGCGACGACCGCCCGTCGGGTCGGTCACGCCCTCGAAGTATAGAGCCCGCATCGGGGCCAAAAGGGGCCGGCCAGCTCGTTGACGCGGCTGGAAAGCGGCTGCGTCCCCGGCCCGAGGGCGAGGCGGTGCCACTATCCTTCGGCAGGTGACGAGTCATCCTGGCGACGACCGCGACCGAGGAGGGTGAGATGGCTGAGCGCTTCGCGCTGCTGATCGGAACGCGGAAGGGCGCGTTCGTCCTTGAGGGTGATCGGCAGGGATCGACCTGGGATGTCCGCGGGCCTCTCTGTGAGGGCTGGCCGATCCACGACATGATCCTTGACCCCGCGACCGGCGCGATCCTGGCCGCGGGCGGCTCACCGTGGTATGGCGCGTCCGTCTGGCGCAGCGACGACCTTGGGGCATCCTGGACCCAGTCGAGCGAGGGGCTGAGCTACGGCGACGCTGAGTCCGCCCCGCGACTGGAGACGATCTGGAACCTGACGCCGGCGCACGGTGCGCTGTACGCTGGCGTAGAGCCGGCCGGCCTGTTCCGAAGCGATGATGGCGGCGCCACGTGGAGTCACGTCGAGGGTCTGACGAACCACCCCACGCGCCCGCAGTGGCAACCCGGCAACGGCGGCCTGTGCCTCCACTCGATCGTTCCCCACCCCACCGATACCGAGCGCATGTGGGTCGGGATCTCGGCGGTCGGCACGTTCGAGACGCGCGACGGCGGTGCGACCTGGGAGACGCGCAACACTGGCGTGCGGGCCGACTTCGTGCCCGGGCCGCCGCCCGAGTTCGGGCAGTGCGTACACAAGCTGGTCATGGCAGCGGACGGTGGCGAGCATCTCTACCAGCAGAACCACTGCGGCGTCTACCGATCGACCGACGGCGGCGGTCAGTGGCAGGAGATCACGGCGGGCCTGCCCAGCCAGTTCGGTTTTCCGATGGCCGCTCATCCACGCGACCCGCAGACCGTCTGGACCGTCCCGCTCAACGG
>JALZLU010000428.1 GCA_030858685.1 Chloroflexota bacterium
GCTCAAACTGGCTGAGGTTTCCGCGTAATCAGGTAAAGTCTTACCGGTGAGCAGACGACGCCGGATCCTAAGCCGCGGGCATCGACCGCTCTTGGCTGCTGCCACGCCGCTTGGCAGCCGGACCGAGACCGGCACCTGCAAGCCACTCGCCGAGCTTGGACCAACGGCGCCGGGCACTGCCGTTCCTCACCGCGATCGCCAGCGCCCGGCGCTGTCCCACCAGCACCACCAGCCGCTTGCCGCGGGTGACGCCGGTGTAGAGCAGGTTGCGGGCCAGCATGGTGTAGTGCTGGGTGCTGAGCGGGATCACCACCGCCGGATACTCCGAGCCCTGGCTCTTGTGGATGGTGGTGGCATAGGCCAGCACCAGCTCGTCCAGCTCGCCGAAGCCATACACCACCTCCCGCCCCTCGAAGTCGACCACCAGCTCGGCCTCCTCGGGATCGATCGCCGCGACCATGCCGAGGTCACCGTTGTAGACGTCGCGCTCGTAGTCGTTGGTCACCTGCATGACCTTGTCGCCCACCCCGTAGCTCCAGCCGAAGCGCTCCACCCGGACCTCGCCCGGCGGGTTCAGCGCCTGCTGCAGCGCGATGTTCAGCGAGCGCGCCCCCAGCCCGCCGCGGTTCATCGGGCAGAGCACCTGGATGTCGCGTACCGGGTCGAGACCGAAGCGCGCCGGGATGCGGTTCCCCACCACCGCCAGCAGCTTGCGCACCCCCTCCTCCGGGTCGGCCGCCTCGACGAAGAAGAAGTCCGAACCCTCAACCGCCGTCAGCGCCGGCATCCGGCCGGCGTTGATGCGGTGGGCGTTGACGATGACCTGGCTCTCGGCCGCCTGGCGGAACACCTCGGTCAGCCGCACCACCGGCACCGCCGCCGAGCCGATGATATCGGCCAGCACCTGCCCCGGGCCGACCGAGGGCAGCTGGTCCACGTCGCCCACCAGCAGCAGCGCCGCCTGGTCCGGCAGCGCCCGCAGCAGGGCGCGCATCAGCGGCACGTCGACCATCGAGGTCTCGTCCACCACCAGCAGCTGGCAGCCCAGCGGGCTCTCCTCGCCGCGCTTGAAGCCGCCGGTCCTGGGATCCGCCTCGAGCAGGCGGTGGATGGTCCGGGCCTCCAGCCGCGTGCTCTCGCCCAGACGCTTGGCGGCCCGGCCGGTGGGGGCGCAGAGGGCCACCTCCACCCCCTTGGCGCCCAGCACCTGCAGGATGGAGTTCACCAGGGTGGTCTTGCCCACGCCCGGGCCGCCGGTGATCACCAGCGCCTTGGCGCGGAGCGCCAGCCGCAGCGCCTCGCGCTGGCTGGCGGCCAGCACCAGCCCGGTTCGGCTCTCCACCCAGGGGATCGCCTTGCCGGCGTCGATCTCCGGCCAGGGCGGCCGGCCCCTGGCCAGGGTGCGCAGCCGCTCGGCGATGACCTGCTCGGCGCGGTACAGCCCGGCCAGGAAGACGCAAGGCTCGCCAGCCAATGTGTCGGCCACCACCTCGCCGGCCTCGAGTTCCAGGTCGAGCGCCGTCCGGACCAGATCGGGCTCCACCTCCAGCAGCCTGCCCGCCAGCGCCGTCAGTTCGGCCACCGGCAGGCCGCAGTGCCCCTCCCCCGTCGCCTCGGCCAGGGCAAAGGAGATGCCGGCCCGCAGGCGGATCATCGCCCTGGGCTCGATGCCGAGCTTCTGGGCCACCAGGTCGGCGGTGCGGAAGCCGATGCCGCGGATGTCGCGCGCCAGCCGGTAGGGGTTGTCGGTGATGACCTGCACGGCATCGGCGCCATAGGTCTTGTAGATCCGCACCGCCCGCAAGGTGCCGACGCCGTGGGCGTGCAGGAACAGCATGATCTCGCGGATGATCTTCTGCTCGGCCCAGCCGGCGATGATGCGGGCGGCGCGCCTGGGGCCGATGCCGGTGACCTCGCGCAGGCGGTGGGGCTCCGCCTCGATCAGGTCGAAGACCGCCGCGCCGAAGGCCCGCACCAGCTTCTGGGCGTAGACCGGGCCGATGCCGCGGCTCATGCCAGAGCCGAGGTATTTCTCGATGCCCTCCAGCGTGGTCGGCTGGGTGGCCCTGAGGAAGCCGGCCTTGAACTGCAGGCCATGGGTGCGGTCGTTGATCCAGCTGCCCGAGAGCTGCACCCATTCGCCGGCCGCGATGCTGGCGGCGTGTCCGACCACGGTGATGAGGTCGTGCTGGCCGCGCGCCTTGACGCGCAGCACGCAGAAGCCGGTCTCGGCATTATGGTAGGTCACCCGCTCCACCAGCCCGGCCAGGGCCTCGGTCGGGGCGGCCAGGGGCGTCTCAGCCATAATCTCCAGCGGTCCAGATCGTCATGGCATCAAGATGGTGCGCCGAGCAGCCAAACGCCCTAGTAGCTCTGCACAGAGGTTTTGACCAGTTGGACGGGGGTTGCGCAAACCGTCCGGCCGCCACGGATTGAGGCCCTGCGTGGGAGAGCCGCTTACGGCCCAAAGCAGCCCCTCGCCGTCTAGCCATCCGCCGTCCGCTTACCTATCTTTCCACGCATGTCGCGCTCCCCTACTGCCGACTTGGCCCCCCTCATCAAGCTCCTGCAAGCGGGCGTCGCACCCGCACGCGCTACCACCGAATTCTCTCGTATCTTGGCGATCTGGACAGCCGAACTTAAGGATGACGGCGAGCAGCTACAGGAGCGGCTATCCGGCTTGGCCGAGCAGATGACGGCGGGGATCGAGGAAATGCACGAGGGCATCGCCGAGGCGAGCGACAAAGGGAAACCCACGCTGCGGCGGATACTGGCGACGCATGAGGCGGTGTTGGACGGGGTGCGGAAGGCGCAGGGGGCGGGGTAGGCATCCCTCCGCGCCGCGGCCCAATGCCGCCGTCCCCTAATCCCGATCTGCTGGAACGTAGGGATTAAGCCTTTCTCGTAAGCGATCACCTGCACCTCCCGCGGCATGTGGCGCAGGTCGACCAGCATGCCGTTAACCTCGGCCATCCACACCAGCGGGTTCCGGTCGACGAAGCTTCGCAGCATCCAGGTCGGGTCCATCCGGTTCGTGCGCAGCGCGTCCGAGATGACCTTGGCCTTGGCGCTCGCCGTGCTCTGGCCGACGCCGAAGGCGGCACAAACTTCGGCCATGGCCATGTGGGGCTTGCTCGCCTTGTCCGACAGGAAGTTGAGCTGACCCAGAACGTAGATGATGCCGCATGCCCAGGTCCGCGGCTGCCCCGAGGCCAAGGGGCTCGGGCGCTTGCGGCAGAGGGCCGCGACCATGGCACGTGCGAGGTCGCGGTATTCCTCGTTCAGGCGGTCGCGGCAGAACGCGTCCGTGAGCGCAGCCACGGCGTCGTAGGTCGCCTGCATGGCCTTCGGCACCGAGGTCGAACGAGAGGGCTTCACTAAGAGAACCTTATGTAGGAACGGACCTCCCGACCAAGGATGCCCCCTTGCCGGGCCATCGGTAAACACGGCGAGCCCACCGAATGTTGCCATGCAGCAAATGGCCGCCTTGAGACGGAACCGGCGCTCCCGCACAGAGCCGCACCAGCGAACAGGCAGTCCGGGGTAAGCTGCCCGGCAACCGGTCAAAACCTCTGTGC
>JALZLU010000434.1 GCA_030858685.1 Chloroflexota bacterium
CCGGAGAAGATGGGCGTGTAGATCGCCCCCAGCCGGCCCAGCGCCAGGACGGCGATGACCGTCTCGGGCAAGAGGGGCAGGAGGATCCCCACGCGGTCGCCGCCCTTCACGCCCTCATTGATCAGCATGCCCGCCGCTCGGTCGACCTCCGCCTTGAGCGCCGCGTTGTTGAAGCGCCGCACCTCGCCGTCCTCACCCTCCCAGGTGAGCGCGTGGCCATCAGGGTGGCGCGCCGCGCGCGTATCGACCGTCGCGGCTGCGTAGTTGAACGCACCACCGGCCCACCAGCGTGACCACTCAGGGCCCGCTGAGAGGTCCATCACTTCGCCATACGGGCGCTGCCAGTGGAGCTCCAGGTCAGCTTCGGCGGTGCCCCAGAACCAGGCGGGATCAGCCGACGCGCGCGCCTGGAGCGCCTCCAGGTCGGTCTCGCCGGTCGCTCGCAGGAAACGCGCCAGTCGGCTGTCTGCGAGCAACTCGGCGGAGGGGCGCCAAGCGGCGTCGGGCGTGTCGCGCCCGAAGGTCGGCCAGAGGTCAGTGGACACGTTCGCATCCTAGCGGCCGGCCGCTGCGAGAGCGGCCCTACTCAGAACGCTCGGAACGGTTCCATAGAGGCACAGCTTGTCACGATGACCGAACGGTGAGGCCGCTGGTCGCTGCCCGTTCGTTCATGGTGACGGATCGAGGCACTGGCCGTGGGGGACTGCCCTAACGGCCGCCGCGTGCGGCGACCTGCATGGCCTGTTCCACGCTGCTGCGCAGTTCGTGGGACCAGTCCGCGCCCAGTGCCCGAAAGGGAGCGACATCGAGGCGGGTGATGGTCGAGTCGGGGGACGTGGCTTGGTAGTCGGCGGCGCAGGCGTCCACCGCTGAGGCGGTCGCCTCGAACGAACGCGGCCGGAAAAGGTACAGATACACGTCCCGCGGCTCGGGGTCAGAGGCAGTCGTCACGGAGAGTGAGAGTGCGTTGTCGTGCAGGGCCTGGTCGGAACAGGCCGATGCCCCAGCCACCGCGGCCAGGGTGGTGACGCCCAGCAAAGCCATCTCCCCACGCAGTGACACGAGGCTGGCCGGCGTCGGGGAGGGAACAGGAGTCCCGCAAGCAGCCAGGAACGATATGGTGAGCAGGAGGATGGTGGCACGCTTGGCATCGTCACGGCCGGGCACGGCGGTTGATCGGCGCAAGGGTCACTCCACGGGTAGGTGGCAAGGATCTGGTCGCCCTCGGGAACGCTCGCGGGTCGACCAGGACAGCCTAGCCGCGTCGAGGCTGGAGCGAACGATGCGCCTGGCTGCCAGACGCCCTGCGCTGCCCGGTGACTGGGTCAGCGGCGGCGAGCGCGGTCGCGCGCATCTCGCAATCGAGCCATCGTGTCGTCCGGCGTACCGGCTGCGGGAGGCGGCCGCGAGGGCACGGTCGGCGGCGCTGATGGCCTGGTCGACTCGGCCCGAGCAGCAGGTTCCATCGTGGTGGGGGACGCCGGTGCAGGCATCGGCGGGTCAATGCCCGACGTCGGCTCATCGCGTCTGACGAGCGCGGCCCTCGACCGGTTGCCGGCCGCGCGATCCCGAGCTGCGAGCATGCCGCCCACAGGCGCGGTCCGCCCGGCCACCCCGCGCCGTGCCCGCAAGCGACCGCTTGCCCAGCCGCGCGCCAGGGCCAACTCCGCGCGTCCCACCGAGACGCGCCGGATGGCCACGTCCAGCGGCCAGAGCAGCAGTGCCAGGAGCAGCAGCCAGGGCCAGAGCTCGCGCGAGGCCGTGGTCGTGGCCAGGTCCTTCTCCCAAGCCTCGGCGCCTGTCGCTAGGGCTTCCCCGCCGGTCGCCGCTCGCAGCGAGGCCAGCAGCCGGTCGTTCGTGCCCAGCAGGCGGTACTCGGCGGGAGTCGGCGCCACCAGAACCACCGTCCGTCCCAGCGGCGTCTCGCCGGCACGTGTCTGGTCGATGCGCAGCGCGTACGCGCCAGGCGTCAGGGTCCCCAGCGGCACCTCGTACGTGCCCGGCGCGACCTGATCCAGGCGTACAGCGAGCGGGTCCATGCCCGGCAGGGTCACGCGAGCCAGCGTCTCGTAGAAGTCGCGCGGTGTGCCGTCGCTCTCCACGGAACGCAGTCGCAGGCGCGTTTCGTCGCCGTCCGGCACGAATTCTGCTTCCAGGCCCTCCGACTCCTCGCCGGGGAAGGTCCACGACACCAGCTGACTGAAGAACCGGTTGAAACCCTGCCA
>JALZLU010000439.1 GCA_030858685.1 Chloroflexota bacterium
CGGTCCGTACACTTCGGCTCTGCCCGCGTGGCTTCCCTCGGACGAGGCGCGACGTCAGTTGGCGTCCGGCTTGACGTGCGTCGGCGCGGCCCGAAAAACGCTCGTTGAGGTGTAACTCCCATGACGGCGCCAGACCGCTGACGCTGATCGTTCGCGTCCGTCGAGCCCACTCGTGGCCGAGTGCGGCGACCATCGCGTCGAGGTCCGCTCGGTCGCGCGCGAAAACGAAGCGCTCGGCGTGCCCCCATTGGCCGTCATTGAACAGCATCACCCAGTCGCCAAGAAGCCGCCGGCCCACGAGTGTGGAGGATCGCGAGGTACAGGGCGATCACAATCCGGTCATCGTCACTGACCGCATTCGATCCCGTGGGCAGCTCCAGCAACCGGCCGAGGGCGGGCGCTGCCCTCGGCCGGGAGTGTGTAGTAGTCCCGCAGCGAGGCGGAGTTCGCGATGGTGCCTTCGGTGACGGTCCCAGACGCCTTGTCGTACCGCCAAATGCGCCCAGCGCCTGACGCCGACGCAAAGCGACGAAGGTGGAACCGCGGGACGTAGTGGTGGTTCCGAGGCTCATTCACGCGGGGGATCGGCCTCCGGTCGAGTCGTCCTGCTAAACGCCGGCGGGCGGTGCGTCGGCGACGGCCGCTTGGCTGACGGCCGTGGCCACCTCGGCTGCCGGTTCGTCTCGGCGATGCCCCACTACGGCTGCCGCCAGCTGCTCAAGGGCGCCAGCGTCCATACCGCGCTCTCGGCAGGTCCATACGGCGCTCTCGTCAGCTGCGGCCCGAGCTGCGGCCCGTCGATGGCCGCGAGGTCGCCCCGGGCTATAGGTGCATCCCGAGACCAAGGAACCCCTTTGACAGCCGCGTTGCCAGCGGCAAATTCCCGAGTTCCCATCGGACGGTCACGTAGGAAGTGTCACCCGGCGACTTCTGATGACACTTCTTCGCGATTTCACAGCGGACACTCGGATGGCACTCTGCAACATGCCGGACTCATAGAGGACCTTGTCAAGCCCTTGTCAAGGGGGTAGACTGATGTCCTGAAGCCTTGTCAAGACTTGACAAGGCCACAACCATGTCCGGGGCACGGCCGGACCAGGAGAACATCGCCTTTGTCAGTCGGCGCAGCAGCCGAGATCAAGCAGAAGCTGGACCTGGCCGACTATATCGGCGAGTCGGTCGAGCTGAAGAAGTCAGGCACCAGCTTCAAGGGACTCTGCCCGTTCCATGGCGAGAAGACGCCCTCCTTCTACGTCACGCCCGCGCGCGAGACGTGGAAGTGCTTCGGCTGCGGTCGGGGAGGGGACATCTTCAGCTTCGTCATGGAGCGCGAGACCATCGACTTCCCCGAGGCCCTGCGCCGCCTGGCACCCCGCGCCGGCGTGGAGCTGACCGAGCGCACCACACGCGAGGACGCTCGGCGGAAGCGGCTGCGCGAGGCGCTGGAAGCCTCGATCGCTTTCTATCACCAGGTCCTGACGGTCCACCCGTCGGGTCAGGCCGCGCTCGACTACCTGCACAGTCGCGGGTTCACCGATTCGACCGTGGAGACCTTCCAGTTAGGCTGGGCGCCAGAGTCGTGGGATGCGCTATCCCGCGCCCTCGTCGGACGCCGCGGCTTCCGACCGGAGGACCTGGAAGGCGCCGGGCTCGCCACACGCCGGCCGGGCCGCAACACGGTCTATGACCGCTTCCGCGGCCGCATCATCTTCCCCATCCGTGACGCCTCGGGCGGTGCCACCGGGCTGGGCGGCCGTGTCATCGGCCAGACCACGGACGGCCCCAAGTACTTGAACTCGCCGGCCACGCCGCTCTTCGACAAGAGCCGCACGCTCTACCTCATCGATCGTGCCAAGGGCGCCATCTGCCGGGCGGGCGTGGCCGTCCTGGTGGAGGGCAACACGGACGCCCTGATGGCGCACCAGCAGGGCTTCGACAACGTGGTGGGCACGTTGGGCACCGCGCTCACGGCCGCCCAGGTGGAGCTGCTCACTCGCTACGCGCCGCGCATCGCGATGGCCTACGACGTCGACGCCGCCGGTCAGAGCGCGGCCACCTTCGGTGCCACGGAGCTCACCGCGCTGGTCGGGGAGATCGAACGCAGCCCGTATCGCGGCCGTCTTACGGACGTGGACGTGGTTCGCCTTCCGGAGGGCCGCGACCCGGACGAGCTGATGCGCGATGACCCCGACGCGTGGCGCG
>JALZLU010000421.1 GCA_030858685.1 Chloroflexota bacterium
GGGCCGGGGCGCTGGGCGCGGGCAACGGTGCGCCCGGGGCCCCACTCGCCGCGCGGCTTGATGCAGCGCTCTCGTCCATGACGGTGGTGCCTCCGATCCGAGAAGTGACGTGACGAGTCGGTGACGGCGGGAATCTAGCGCATCGGCTCAGGCGCGTGGCGACCAGCTGAACGTGCGCAGGGCGAAGAGGAGTCCCGCGGCGCCCCACACGGCGAGCACCAGGACGGCCAGCCACCCGTCGCCGGCAGCGGTGGACGCCGCAGGTTCGTAGGCTGACGCGAGGACGTCGGCAAGTTGTCGCACCGGGAAGATGCTCGCCACATCGGCCAGCAGTCCCTCGTCGAGCGGCACCAGCACGTTCGATACGAGCAGCAGGGGCAGGATCGTGGCGTTGATGAGGGCTGGTGCGGCGCCTGCGTTGGGCACGATGGTGCTGACCGCCAGGCCGAGCGCGCTGAAGCTGGCCGCGCCGACGATGAGCGCCAGCAGGAGCAGGGGCAGCCGCTCGAGGGGCACGGACACGCCATGGACCAGGGCTCCGTACAGGGCGATGACCGCCGCCAGCAGCGCGGTCACGAAGACAGCCTGCCCGATACGGCCCGCTAGATATGCCCAGGTCGGCAGGGGGGTGCCCCGGAGGCGCTTGAGGATGCCCGCCTCGCGCGCCAGCACCACGCCCATGGCCAGGTTGGTGTAGCAGGCGGTCACGAGGGCGAAGGCCATCATCGACGGCGTGTAGAAGCGGGCCGCCTGAGCGCTGCCACCCAGCGGCGCCGCCAGCGCCACCGTGGCGATGACCAGGAACACGAGCGGAAAGACCACCGTGAAGAAGGCGGCCGCCGGGTTGCGCCAGAACGCACGGTTTTCCAGGCGAGCTCGGTGAAGCGCGAGGACCAGGCCGTTCATGCGCGTGCCAGCGCCACAAGCTCGAGGTAGGCCTCCTCGAGCGACGGTGGTCGCACCGTCAGTTCGTGCAGTTCGACGCCCTGAGCCAGAGACCAAGCCGTTAGGTCACGCAGCGTCCGGGTCGGCTCCTCGGTGCGCAGCTCGATGCTGCCGTCGGACAGGAGCGCACCTGCGCGCACCAGGGCGTGGGGTGGCTGTGGAGCGGCTTCCGTCAGACGAAAGTTGATCACGGACACGTTCGCCCGCCCGCGGACCACGTCCTCCGGGGCCCCTTCGGCCACCACGGTGCCATCGACCAGGATGGCCAGGCGGTCGGCCAGCGCCTGGGCCTCATCCATGGCGTTGGTCGTGATGAGGATGGTGGCACCGCCCATCGCCAGGTCCCTCACCCAGCGCCAGGCCGCCCGCCGGGCGACGGGGTCGAAGCCGAGTGTCGGCTCATCGAGGAAGAGGACGTCGGGCGAGCCACAGGTGGCCAGGGCCAGCTCAAGGCGGCGGCACTGCCCGGCCGACAGGCGCCTGATCCGAGTGGACGCCTCATCGGTGAGGTCCATCGCCTCGAGTAGCTCTTCGCGTGGTCGCGGGCGGCGGTAATAGCCGCGGGTCGCGTCCAGGGCCTCGGCCACGGTGAGGTACGGCTCCAGTCCGCCTTCCTGCAGCATGATCCCGATGCGTTCGCGGAAGGCGCGCCCGCGCAGAGCTGGATCCTCGCCCAGCACCTCAACCTCTCCGGAGGTGCGCGCCCGGAAGCCCTCAAGGATCTCTATGGTCGATGTCTTGCCTGCGCCGTTCGGGCCCAGCAGCGCAAAGATCGACCTAGCCGGCACGGACAGGTCGATACCACGCAGGACCTCGCGGTCGCCGTAGCGCTTGCGCAGTCCTCGGACATGCACGGCGCTGCGAGGATGCTCCCCTCTTGTAGCCACGGGCGGACCGTAGCATCGCTGGCACGCCCGGACGGCGCAACCTCAGGCCAGTTCCACGATCCCCCAGATGATGGCGCCCACGAAGGCGATCGCGAAGACGGCCAGCACGACCAGCGCGATGAGCAGCCACGGCTTGGGCGAGCTGGCGGTCACCATCGGATCGTCATCCTCCTGCTGGCCACCGCGCGGCAGCGACGGATCGTCGCTCGGATCGGCACGCTGCGCCTCAGGCAAGTCGGGCGTGGGAGGTTGATGTGCCATAGGGGCCAGCGTATCCGAATCGGGCCTGGAGGAGTACAATGGTCTTTCCCTCGGATGTCGGGGGCTCCCCGCCTGGTCGCTGGTTCTTCTCGAGCCGACCGTGCGTCGACCGAGTTGTTCGAGAAGAAACGAGGCAAACCAAATGGCTAACGGGACCGTAAAGAAGCTCGTCTCCGAGCGAGGATTCGGGTTCATCACCGCCGAGGACGGCAAAGACTACTTCTTCCATCGTGACGGGCTGGACAGCTCCATCGACTTCGACCGCCTGGTCGGCGGCGAGAAGGTCGCCTTCGAGATCGAGTCGAGCCCTCGCGGCCCCCGCGCCGTGAAGGTGCAGTCCGCCTAGGCATCCCAGTCGCTGTTCGAAGGACACGGAGGTTCGATGTCTCATCCCATCAGGCCACCCGCTCCTGATCAGCCGCTGAAGCATGTCATCGCGGAGTACAAGCACCGTGCCCAGACCGTGACGTGCGTTTGTGGCTGGCACGGGAGTACCGCCACCAACGACAACCGCACCTCTGAATGGAGCGGCCACGTGGCTGCAAATCGAGGAAAGCGGCCCTAGAGCTCGTTCTCCTCGCTCCCACCCGACCCAAAGCCCCGGCCATTCGGCCGGGGCTCATTCATGTCCGAAGCGAGCGGTCCGCATCGGCGGCTGTCGGACGATCCTGGAAGGCCGCCCAGATGAGCGGCACTTGCAGGGGCAGGCGCAGCCAGGCCACGACGACCAGCCAGGTGGCAGTGTCCGGCTCGGTCGACGACGTCAGCGCGAAGTGAACGTTGCCGGGAAGGATCGCCAGCAGCAGCCCGGCGCTGGCTGGCGCCGCCCAGCGCGCGTTGCGGAAGAGGCCCGCGGCGCACACGAGTTCGGCTACGCCCGAGGCGAGGATGAGCGCCTCGTGCGCTGGCAGGACATCAGGCAACAGCGGGAAGTACAGCTCCGGCCGCAGCAGATGAAGCGCGCCGCTGGCCGCGAAGAGACCGGCCAACGCGAGCCGGGCCCATCGGCGGCGTGGCTGGACGATCCGAGAAGGACGACCGGCCATCACAGGCATTCGGGTAGGTTCCGCAGGATCAGCGGCACCATGGCGGTCGGTGATGTGGCGGCGGTCAGCGACCCTGTCGTGCCAGGCGTTCACCCGGCAGTGTCACGCGCTGCGAGCCGATGCCCGTGCCCGACGGACTGCTGCGCTGCACTGACTGATGCCCAGCTCGCGACCCGCCACGAGCCGGCGCCCCGCCTCTTGCCGGTGAAGCTGCGCCGCGACCGCCCGAGCGCTGCCCGTCGAAGGAGCGCTGGCCGCCGGGCCGCTGGCCGCCGCCGGGCCGCTGGCCGCCCCGAGCCTGCTGGTGGCCGGCCATGCCGCTCCGGAACTTGATGGGCTCGGCAGGGATGTTGCGGTCGGGTTCGAAGCCACTGATCGTCTCGGCAGGGATGCCACGACCGAGCAGCTTCTCGATGCCGCGCAGGAGCGGAGCCTCATCGACGCACACGAGGGATACGGCATCGCCGTCGACCCCGGCACGTCCGGTCCGCCCGATGCGATGGATGTAGTCCTCCGGGACCGTGGGCAGCTCGTAGTTCACGACATGGGGCAACGCCTCGATGTCAAGCCCTCTGGCTGCCACGTCCGTGGCGACCAGGATCCCGACGCGGCCGCTCTTGAGGTCGGACAGGGCCCGTACGCGCTGCGACTGGCTCTTGTTGCCATGGATCGCAGCGGCATCGATGCCGTCGCGCTCCAACTGCTGCGCCAGCCGGTTGGCGCCGTGCTTGGTGCGTGTGAAGACGAGCGCCTGGTCGATCCGACCGGTGCGGATGAGGTGGCTGAGAAGCTCGCGCTTGCGCTCTCGATCGACCGGGTGGACCACCTGGCGCACCAGCTCCGCCGTGGTGTTCTTGGGCGTCACCTGCACGTAGGCAGGATCTCGCAACAGGCCATCGGCCAGTCGCTGGATCTCCGCCGAGAAGGTCGCGGAGAAAAGCAGGTTCTGCCGATCGGTGGGCAGAAGCGCAAGGATCTTGCGGATGTCGCGGATGAAGCCCATGTCCAGCATGCGATCGGCCTCGTCGAGCACCAGGATCTCGACCGTGCTGAGGTCGATGGTGCGCTGCGTGACGTGGTCGAGCAGCCGGCCAGGCGTAGCCACGACCACGGTGGGTCCACTGCGCAGCGCGCGGGCCTGAGGATCGAAACCGACCCCGCCGTAGATGGGCACCGACCGCACCGGGCGCTGGGAGCTATAGGTGCGCACGCTCTCCTCGACCTGGAGGCAGAGCTCGCGAGTCGGTGTGAGGATCAACGTTCGGATCGGGCCGCTGCTGCGGACTGATGCGCGCCCGTTAGAGGCTTGCCCACGAGATGGCTTGGCGGCGGCGGGCACGGGTGTGGTCGCCAGACGCTGGATCAAAGGCAGCACGAAGGCCGCGGTCTTGCCTGTGCCGGTCTGGGCACCGGCCAGCAGGTCGCGCCCGGCGAGGACGATGGGGATGGCTTCGGCCTGGACCGGCGTGGGTTGGGTGTAGCCCTGCGCGGTGACGGCACGAAGGAGGTCGGGGGACAACCCGAGACGATCGAAGGACATGGGAGAAATGCTCCTGACATGGGCCCTCCCGCACTAGCGGGGCCCGGTCAGGGCGAGGTGGTGATCGGGATCGAACGGCAAGGAG
>JALZLU010000441.1 GCA_030858685.1 Chloroflexota bacterium
GCACAGAGCGCCAGGACCATGCCCGCCAGGAGCAGCGGCGAGGCCGCCTCTCCGTTGACGATGCCGACCAGGGCGGGAAGTGCCGCGCCCACCAGTGCCGCCAGGGGCGCGACCAGGCCCATCGTGCCGCGCGACAGGGCCAGATAGAGACAGCCCAGGCCGATCACTCCGCTGAGACCGGCAGCACCGGCCCAGGTCAGTGCCGGCGTCGGCGGCAGCGTCTCAGCGGAAACGGCCAGCAGGCCAGCCGTGGCGAGCAAGCCGACGAGCTGCGTCATGAGCAGGACGGCCAGCACGCTGGAGCGACGGCTGGCGATGCCGCCCGCGAAGTCGCCGATGCCCCAGCTCAGCGCCGAGGTGAGGGCGAGGACCGGCGACGTGAGGCTCAGGGGCGGCGGCCGGTGCTGACCGGCATCTCAGCCACGCTGCGGGCGGCATCAGCAACGCCGTCCGACCCAGGGGGCTCCTCTGCCGCGGCCGGCGCGGGCAGTGCGATGACCGCACCAGCCACCGAGTCGTAGCGATCCGAGCAGGTGAGATAGATGACCTGATGGTCGCTGGCCAGGCTGCGCAGCAGACCGACGGCCCGGCGGGCACGATCATCGTCGAAGGTCACGAACGGATCGTCGAAGACCAGTGGCGGGCGGCGTTCCTGTGTCACCTGGCGCACCAGGCCGAGCCGTGCCGCCAGATAGATCTGGTCGATGGTGCCCTGTGAGAGGTCGTCCGCGGCGACCCAGTCGCCAGCCTCGGCAGAGAAGACCCTGAAGCTCAGCTCGCTCTCGTCGACCTCCACCCGCGAGTAGCGGCCGTCCGTGATGGCCGCGATGTCACTGCTCATGCGGCCCTCGAGGAAGCGTGCTGCCTTCTTCATGGTGGCCTGCTCGGCAGAGTCCAGCGCGCCCAGGGCCATCTCGTAGATGCGCAGCCGTCGCTCGCAGGTGGCCAGCCGGTCCCGTGCCTCATCGAGCTGCTCAGCCACGGCCGCCACCTCTTCGGCATCCACGGTGTTGGCGTCCAGTCGCGCCTGGGCAGCAGCTTCCATGTTGCCGGCTCGCTCCCGCTCCCCCCGCGCGGCCCGCAGGTGGGTCTCGGCGCGGTGCCGGTATCCGTCCGGGTCCGTGCCTATGGGGCCCATGCCCGCCAAGGCGTGTCGCGCCTCATCGGCCGCGGCTGCCTTGCGGTCACGCAGCTGAGCGACGTCCACTTCATCCCCGGCCGCATCACCCAACAGGCCGCGGTACTCCGCGCGCAGTCGGTCGATGGCCGCCACGTGCTCCGTCTCTGCCGAGAGCGACTTCTCCGCGGCCGGGAGATCGGCCATCCCCAGGCTGGCCAGTCGCTGGTCGCGTTCCCGTTCGGCCGACCGGAGTGCTTCTTCAAGGTCGGATCGGCCACGCAGCCGGCGTGAGATCTCCGTCTCGACCATCTCGTTCTGCAGCCGAACCTGCGAAGCTCGCGAGCGCAGCCGCCAAGCCACGAAAGCCACGCCCAGGGCTGCCGCCAGGAGGACGCCGGCGAGCACCATGCCCGCCACGTCGCCGATGACCAGGAACGCGCCGACGGCCGCTGCCAGCAGCAGGACGGGCAGCAGCGCTACCGGTCGCCAGCTCGGTGCCTTCTCGACATCGGCCTGCCAGTGGGAGGGGTCGGGCTGGGACGAGAGTTCCGCACGCTGCTCGGAGATCCCGTACTCCAGGCTGCGCAAGTGCTCCACGCCGGAGCGCAGGACCGGGAGGGCCATCGGAGAGGGATGGCTCGCTTCCAGCCGTGCGACGTCCTCGCGCAGCTCCGTGGCTCGCTTGTAGCGCGTGTAGTCCGCTTCTGCCTTGACCAGCCGGTCACGCGCCGCCACGGCACGTCCCGCCGCATCCAGATCGACCTGAGCCTCGGAGAGCCGCTCGTCCATCGTCTCCCGCTTGGCCCGGGCGTCCGCCAGTGCCGAGCGATCCCGCACGAGGCTCGCGAGGCGCGCCTCACCCTGGAGTGATTCCTTCGCCAGACGCTCCACCTCGCTGCGTGCCTGCTTGCGCAGTCCGGGGTTCTTGTGACCTTCCGAGCGATATCGGGCGAGGGCGTCCTGAAGCTTGCGGCGCGCCGCCCAGGTACCGCGATCCGCGCCACTCATCGACTGGTGCAGCCGGTCGCGCAGCGCTCCCTCGTCGCGGTCCAGGTCGGCCAGTTCCTGGTGGCGGATGCTGGCGGTAGAGCGGAAGAACTTCTCCGAGGGGAGTCCGGTGAGTTCGGCCATGCGCTGGTCGACGGCGGCCGGGTCCGTCTCGACCTCGCCGTCCCACTCCAGCCGCGTCGTCCCCCTGGCGCCGGCGAAGGACTTGGACAGCCGGCCGACGATGCCCTCATCCTCGAAGTCGATCTCGATGGTCGGCACGGCCTCGGCGTCGGACCAGGGCCGCACGCCCTCCAGCTCCTGCGCGGCGGAAGTCGCGCGGCGGAAGAGGACCATCTCCAGCGCGCGCTGGATGGTGCTCTTGCCGGCCTCGTTGGGACCACGGATGACGGTCAGGCCAGGCGCCAGCTGCAACTCCAGCGCGCGATGGCGCTTGACGTCGGAGAGTCGCAGGGAGGTGATGCGCATCAGACGAGGGTCACGCGCTTGGGCTCATCCAGCAGGACGCGCAGCAGGTGCAGCGCCTCGCGCGACTCGGCGGCCACATCCTGGGAGCCTGCCGTCTCGGCCACCGCGATGCGCGTCCGGAGGTCGCGAGTCAGGAGACCGGCGATGGTGTCCGCTGGCGGTAGCGGTCCCTCCGGCAGCGCGGCGATGGACGTATCACGCAACCGGAAGCGGAAGAAGCCGTCACGCACCTGGCGCCCGACCTCATCGGTATCGAGGTCAAGGCTGTCCGGCGCCACGCCCAGCAGGCGCACGTCCAGTACGAGGTCGGGATGAGCCAGCTCACGGAGCCGTCGGCAGAGCTCGTCTTGCGAAGCGAGCGAGGCGACATCGACATCGAGACGCTGGAAGCGGGTCCGCCCCACGGCGACCGATTCGACCTTCACGCTGGGCCTCGCGGTGGGACCGTCGATGGTAACCAGCAGTACGTGTCCTGCCCCGTCCTGGTCGAGGGCGACTGGTTCGGGAGCTCCGGGATAGGCCCACACCGTGCCACCGGCCTTGCCCTGCAGGAGGGAGTGCCAATGGCCCAGGGCCAGGTAGTGCAGGCCGCTGGCGGCGATCTCATCGCTCGTGAAGAGCACATCGTCCGAGGTCACCTTGCCTTCGACACGCAGCGAACCGTGGATCATGCCCACCTGGTATGCACCGAGAGACTGGCCCGTGGCCGGGTCGGCCGCTGCGCCGACGCGGAAGCCCTCCAGGGGGCTCCGCGGCGCCGACTTGGTGGGAAAGACGGGCCCGTGGACCTCCATCTCGAGCTCCCTGAAGTGGATCGTGGCCAGGTCCGGCGTGAGCACCGTCAGCAGGTCCGAGTCGGGCGGCAGCCCGGCCGCGGCTCGCAGATCGAAAGCGCGGTAGATGGAGGCCCCGTCGTAGCAGTCGTGCGTGCCGGGGATGAGCACGGTGCGGATGTGGCGCTCGGCGAGGCGTGCCAGCTCACCCACCGCTCGCTCCACGGAGCGGCGCGGCTGCGCGTTGGAGTCGAACAGATCGCCACAGCTGAGGACCACATCCACGCGCTGCTGGATGGCCTCGTCGACGGCGCGCGAGAAGGCCGAGAACTGACGCTCACGCTGCTCTGCGGCAGCGTCGCCCAGATCGTCGTGGCGCGCACCGAGGTGGACGTCGGCCATGTGCAGCAAGCGAGGCATGTCGCGGGTTTCCTCCTGTCTCCCAACGATCCGCGGGACAACGATGCGGCGCCGCGGCGGGAGGCGTGTCCCGTCGATTGTGACACCCGTGACGACGGCGGACAGCGGTACTGATGGGTAGTCCGGTGCTCTCCCCCTGGGGACGGCGTGGGCGGGCGGTGGTAGGCTCTTGAGGCATCCGGTGCGCCCAGTCAGGGACCTCGCGAGAGCACCTGCGACGCGCGGCGCCCGGTCACTTTCCGACGCCACACGTGGGATCCACGTTGTCGTTCGACGGGAACACATCCGAGCAGGGGCGCATCTGCCGAAGGGCACTCCGGCTGCAAGTTCGTATCGCTGTCCAGGGGAGGACGTTCTCGTGACGTATACAGACCGCAACCTGCCGTGCCTCGACTGTGGCGTGGATTTCGTGCACTCGGCTGATGACCAGCAGTTCTACGTGGACAAGGGCTTCGCTTCGGATCCCAAGCGCTGTCCCAGCTGCCGCGCGTCGCGCCGTTCGATGCGCGACACGAGCAGCCTGGACGTGCGCGACATCGGTGGCCCGCGCGGCTACGAGCGAGGCGAGGACCGGCCCATGCGCGAGCAATTCGCGGTCATCTGCTCCAAGTGCGGCAATTCCGCGCAAGTGCCCTTCCGTCCGCGCATGGACAAGCCGGTCTACTGCTCCGACTGCTTCCGCTCGATCCAGACCGCCTGACCTTGGCCGCCGTCGAGCGGCCGACTGCCCAGCGCTAGACTGGCCGAGACCCATCGCACGAAGGACCACCGAACCATGTCCGACACCACGAGCCCGCCTCGGCTGAAGATCACCTACGCCACCCTGAACAACGACAACGATGAGATGCACAGGCAGTTCGAGGCCGGTCTTGTGCGTGCCCGGGGAATGCTGGGGGACCACTACCCCAACTTCGTGAACGGCTCGGATCGCGATGGAGACGGCACCTTCGAGAAGCACAGCCCCATCGACGGCACGCTCATGGGCACCTTCGCCAAGGGCACCCGCGAGGACGCGCGAGATGCTATCGCCGCGGCCAAGGCCGCCTTCCCCGACTGGTCGCGGACGCCGTGGCAGGAGCGCGTGGCGTTGCTCCGCCGCGTGGCGGACCTCATCAGCGAACGTCAGATGGAGTTTTCCGCGCTGCTCTCCATGGAGGTCGGCAAGAACCGCCTGGAGGCACTGGGGGACGTCGAGGAGACGGCCGACCTGATCCGCTGGTCGTGCGACATGATGGAGCGCAACGACGGCTTCGACCACCCCATGGGCAATCTGGGCGACTCCTCCGTACACACCCGCTCGGTGCTCAAGCCGTACGGCGTGTGGGCCGTCATCAGTCCCTTCAATTTCCCCTTCGCGCTGTCCGGCGGACCGGCCGGCGGAGCCCTGGTCGCGGGCAACACGGTGGTCTACAAACCGTCCACGGACGCTCCCCTTTCCGGCGCGTGCCTCACGCGGGTCATGCGTGATGCCGGGATCCCAAACGGCGTCTTCAACACCGTGGCCGGACCGGGCGAGTCGGTCGGGGCGGAGCTGCAGGAGAACGAGGACGTCGACGGACTCATCTTCACTGGTTCCTTCGAGGTCGGTTTCGGCATCTATCGGAACTTCCCGCGTGTCTTCCCCAAGCCGGTCATCGTGGAGATGGGCGGCAAGAATCCGGCCATCGTCAGCCGGAAGGCAGACCTGGACGAGGCCGCCGAGGGCGTGATGCGCTCTGCCTTCGGCTTCTCGGGCCAGAAGTGCTCCGCCAACAGTCGCGTCTACGTGGAGCGGCCGGTGCTGGAGGAGTTCACGGAGCTGCTCATCCGGCGCACGGAAGACATCACCATCGGGGATCCCACCAAGCGGGAGAACTGGCTCGGCCCGGTCATCAACCAGAAAGCCATGGCGCGCTACCAGGACGCGGTGGGCGAGGCACGCACGGATGGGCGGCTGCTCATCGGCGGCGAGCGCGTCACCGAGGATGGCCTGGGCAGCGGCTTCTTCGTGGCACCCACGGTGGCCGCTGACCTGCCCACCCACCATCGCCTGTTCCGCGAGGAGCTGTTCCTGCCCTTCACGGTCATCGCGCCGGTCGACTCGCTCGATGAGGCCCTGCGACTCGCCAACGACTCAGTCTTGGGCCTAACGGCTGGGCTGTACTCGGAGGACCAGGCGGAGATCGACCAGTTCCTCGATCGCATCGAGGCCGGCGTGGTCTACGTCAATCGCCGAGCGGGCGCGACCACCGGTGCGTGGCCGGGCATCCAGCCCTTCGGCGGCTGGAAGGGCTCCACCGCCACTGGCAAGTCCGGCGGCGGCTACCACTACGTTCAGCAGTTCATGAGAGAGCAGTCGCAGACCGTCGTGGACTGACCTGGAGCCTGGGGGGCGCCTTGGTAGACTGGGCCATCCACCGTGCATAAGGACTATGCACCGCACGCTTTGAGGGACCCTCAGTGACCCAGCTCATCGATCGACCTGCCGGGGCCGCCGACGCCACGCACGCCACCGACCGCCCCCTGCCCGACCTCGTCACGGAGATCCCCGGCCCGCGCGCTCGCGCGCACGTCGAGTACGACCGCGAGTGGACCTCGCCCAGCCTGCCGCGCGCGTATCCCCTGGTGCCGGTCCGCGGTGAGGGCTGCGCCATCGAGGACATCGACGGCAACCGCTTCCTCGACTTCGCCGCGGGCATCGCCGTCAACTCGACTGGTCACGGTCACCCTCAGGTCATCGACGCCATCCGCCAGCAGGCGGAGAAGCTGGTGCACTACAGCGCATCGGATTTCTATCTGCCGGTCTACGCCGAGACCTGTGAGGCCCTGGCGCAGACGGCGCCGATCGCCGGACCAAAGCGCGTGTACCTGGGGAACAGCGGCACGGAGGTGGTCGAGGCGGCCATCAAGCTGGCTCGGTACGCCACGCATCGGCCGTACGTGGTCGCCTTTTTGGGCGCCTTCCATGGCCGCACGTACGGGTCCGTATCGCTGACCGCGTCCAAGGCCAAGTACCACGCCGGTTTCGGGCCGCTGCTGCCGGGTGTGTACCATGCGCCGTTCGGCGAGGTGCAGGATCTGCGCTGGTTCGATGAGGTGCTCTTCGACAAGCTGGTGCCGGCGGACGAGGTGGCGGCCATCATCGTGGAGCCCATCCAGGGCGAGGGCGGCTACATCGTGCCGGAGGACGGGTTCCTCCAGGGACTGCGCGCCATCTGCGACGAACACGGCATCCTGCTCATCGCCGATGAGATCCAGTCAGGCGCGGGGCGCACGGGCAGGATGTGGGCCATCGAGCACTGGGACGTGGAGCCGGACATCCTGCTGACGGCCAAGGGCATCGCCTCGGGCATGCCGCTCGGCGCGATGATCACCCGGGCGGAGATCCTGGAAGCCTGGAGCATGGGCGCCCACGGCTCGACCTATGGCGGGAACCCCGTGGCCTGTGCCGCGGCGCTGGCCACCATCGACCTGCTGGAGGGCGGCCTGACGGCGAATGCCGGCGCCCGCGGCGAGCAGGCCATGGCCGCGCTGCAGCCGCTCATGGAGCGGTTTCCCGCGCTGGTCACCGACGTACGAGGCAAGGGCTTGATGCTGGGCGTGGAGTTCGACACGGCCGAGCACGCAGAGGAGGTCCAGTGGGCCTGCTTCCAACGCGGGCTGCTCGTCCTTGAGTGCGGCAAGACCAGCGTGCGCATGTCCCCGCCGCTCATCGTCTCCGAGGGGGAGATGGACGCCGCGGTGCGCATCTTCAGTGATGCTGTGGGCCACGTGGCTGACCAGGCATCACGGTGATCGGCCAGGAGCATCCGTGGACCGACGGAGACGATCACGAGAGCCGACGGCAGGGCCATAGGACGCAGCCCCGTTCGCCGACCCTGGCTGCTGTGCTTTCGTTCATCTGGCCCGGCCTGGGTCAGCTGTACATGGGCCGTCGACTGTGGACGGTGCTGTATGCCGTGCCTCCGCTGCTGATCATCGGGGCACTGCTGTCACTTGCGCTGGGTGGCCTGGAAGGACTGGCGGGCCGGTTGTTCGACCCGTCCATCGCGCTTGCGGTCCTTGCCGGGATCGTCGCGCTGGCGCTGTTGCGCATGGCGGCGATGATCCACGCCTGGTGGCTGGCCAGACGAAGGGAACGGAACCTTCGTCGCGATACACACGGCGGCCGACGAGTGGCGCGTCTTGGTGTACTGGCATCCCTGCTCGCGATCGTGCTCGTGGTGCACGCCGTCCCGGCCACCTGGGCCTGGGCCTTCTACGAGGCGGGCACGGCCATCTTCCAGTCTCCCGGACAGACATCGGATCTCCCTGCGACTTCGTCGCCGGATCCCGACCCTGTTCCCACTGATCCACCGCGTAGCCTCGCTCCAGGCGAGACCGCGCAGCCCACCCCATCCGATCCCATACCTGGGTCGCCCATCCCGACCATCGCCCCGCCGGTGGCCGATGATGGCTTCACGAACGTGCTGTTCGTCGGGACGGATGATCTGCCTACCAGGCGGGCCAACCACCGGCTCACGGACTCCATCATCCTGGCCAGCTTCGATCGCGCCGCGGGTACCCTCCAGATGATCAGCGTGCCCCGCAACGTGTCCCGATTCCCGCAGTATTGGGGCGGGCTCCACGAGGGCAAGCTCAATACGATCCTGTCCGCCGCCCAGGAAGACCCGACGCTGTATCCAGACGGACCCATGGCCACCTTCGTCGGCCAGATCAGCTACCTCCTCGGCGTGGACATCGACTACTACGCCTCCGTGGATATCCCGGG
>JALZLU010000432.1 GCA_030858685.1 Chloroflexota bacterium
GTGAAGAGTAGGCCCCACACCGGTAGCAGCCCGGCCGGAACGGCAAGGACGCCCGCAATGGCTGCCAGCACACCGGCGCGCGCCGCGGTGATGCGCCGGCGCACGGACGGGTCGGCGCCCAGCGCCAGCAGGGTCCGCTGGTCGGAACGCGTCTCGGCCTCGCCAAGGGCCACCGCGACGGCGGTGATGCTCAGCGCGAAGACCAGGCTGGCGAGGAGGAGCAGCAGCCGAAAGGCGTCGCCGGGTCGCTGGCTCCCTTGCTCCACGTTCACGGCGGTATCCGGGCGGGTGTCCGCGAGGCTCGCCGCGAGCGCGGCTTCCTCGTTCGTCACCTGGTGCGGGAGCCGGATCAGGAAGCGCCCGTCCACCTCGGCCCCAAGCCCGAGCCGCGCCGCCGCCCCGGTCGAAACGACAGCGCTGGGCATGGCGCCATAGGGCACCTCGGTCGGGATGATCCGATACGGAATCGCCTCGACGCGCGTGCCGTCATCGTGGAGAAGCGACAGCTCGCGATCGCGCGGCTCGTCGTTGCGGAGCAGGATCACCTCGCCGCGACGGAACGCCTCCATCGCCGGCTCTCCGCCGAGCGCGGTGAGCATCGCTTCGTCAGCGACCGCGATGCTGCCCAGCCCGTCCATATCTTCCCCCGTGCCCAGATCGAGGTGAGGGAACAGGCCACCAGTACCTGGTGCCGTGGCGCTTACGAGTGGACCAGAAGCGATGGCACCAAGTCTCTCGGCCATGCCCGGCCCCGCCTCCGCCGCACCAGGGCCGACCACCAGTACCTGGTCGGTACGAAGCATGGGCTGGTAGTACCCGTCAGCGCGAGCATCCTGACTAGCAAGGAGTGCCGATACCGCCACGGTCGCAGCGAAACCGGCCAGCACGGCCGTGACGATGGGTCCGTTCCGCGAGCGGAAGCGAGCGGTATCACGCAGGGCGAGTCGCGCGGCCAGTGGCATCCGCGAGGCTGGCCCTTCCAGGCGCTCCAGAAGCCACGGGCTGCATGCGCCGAATCCCAGGACGCCGAGCACCGCGCCCACCAGGAGCAGGATCGTCCAGAGCGACCCGCTCCCTTCCTCCAGCCGGTAGAGGGAGCCGGCAAGAGTGACGACGGTTCCGACCACCACCATGGCCAGACCGATGCGAAGGGTGCGGCGCGCGGGTGTACTCACCGGGCGCCTACCGGACAGCGCCGCCAGAACGGGCACGCGCGATGCGCTCCACGCCGGGATGACCGCCGCGACGAGAGCAGCCAGGAGACCGATCGATGCGGCCATCACCAGCCAATGCGGCAAGAGGACCAGCGGCGGCGTGCGCCGATCGGTCAACTGCTCGAGCCACGGCGCCGTGGCTGCTGCCGCGATGACACCGAGTAAGAGCCCCGCCGCGGCACCTGCGATACCCAGCACCGCCCCTTCGGCCAGCACCGTCGCCCGGAGGTGACCAGGTTCGCCACCAGCCGCACTCATCAGCCCCAGGTCGCGCTGGCGGCGGCGGATGCTGACAGCGAACGCCGCCGATGCGATGAGTGCGGCTTCTATCAGCGCGAGGCCGCCCAGCACGAAGACCGTGTCGGCCTGCGTCGGGGTCCGCGTGGCCGCCTGGGCGCGGGAGGTGACGAGGAAGGGCGGCTCCTCCGGGAGGTGTCCCAGGAGTACGGGGTCGAGCATGTCAAAGGTCACGCCGTCCGGAAGTCCCACCAGATAGGTGCTCTGGTTCACGCCATCGACCCCTTCCGTCGGCGGATCCACGAGGACGATGGGCGTGCGCAGGTTCATGGGATCCTCGACGATGCCCACCACCACGGCCGCCCCCAGGCTGCGCAGCGCGAGCTCGTCGCCCGCGCCGATCCCGCCAAGCCGTGCAGTGCTGGCACTGATGGCCACCTCGCCTGGACCTTGGGGCGTCCGCCCGCTGACCAGATCCAGCATCCCTGCGGCCAGTCCATCCAGATCCAACGCCCTGACGCTCACGCCGAACTCGCTACCCGAGGCAAGGGCCGTGTCCGACGTGTCCGCCACCGGCTCCGCGCGCGCGCCAGCCGGAAGGAGCGATATGAGTAGCTCATCGCCGGTCCCGCCGTCACCCGCCTCGAATGACAGGGCGATCAGGTCGGCCGTGCCCATCCTCGCGGTGGCGAGTCGCTCGGGCGTGGGCGTGATGGTCTCAAGGACGGCCGTAGCGCCGCTCATGGCCATCACCGGCAGCGCTATGAGCAGCGCGACGAGCACGCTCCGCCACCTACCGCGCCGAGCCGCCCGCACGCCCAGGCGGACGGAGACCCTGAGTCCTCCGGCGGTCATGTCGCGCCCATCGCCGGGACCGCAGGATGCACGACGAACTCGGGCCCCGGTGCCGGGCGCGACTCGTCGACGATCCGCCCGTCTCGCAGGAAGACCACGCGGTCGGCCCACGCAGCGTGCGCGGCATCGTGAGTGACCAGGAGAGCCGCACCCCCGTCGTCACAGTGCCTGCGCAGCAGCCGCATCACCGTCTCGCCGTTCATGGAGTCCAAGGCCCCGGTCGGCTCGTCCGCAAGCAGGATGCGGCGCCCGCCGACCATCGCGCGAGCGATGGCCACTCGCTGCTGCTCGCCCCCTGAGAGATCGTCCGGGAAGCGTTCCGCGAGTTCCGTCATCTCCACCGACGCGAGCGCCTCATCCGCGGCTTGCCTGGCGACGCCCAGCCGTGCGCCGTCGAGCTCAAGCGGCAGGGTCACGTTCTCCCGGGCGGTGAGGCCGCTCAGAAGGTTGAGCTCCTGGAAGACATAGCCCACGGTCCGGCGTCGGAGCACAGCCAGTCCACGGGTGTCGAGCATGGCCAGGTCCTGGCCGGCGACGCTCACGTGACCGCCAGTGGGGCGGTCGAGACCGCCGACCAGGGCGAGCAGGGTCGTCTTCCCCGAGCCGCTGGGTCCCATCACCGCCACCAGCTCGCCCTCGGCGACGGTCAGGTCGGTGGGATGGAGGGCGATCACTAGTGTGTGGCCGCTGCCGAACGATCGGGTCGCCTGCTCGAGGCGGATGGCGTCGGTCATGTCAGATCCTCCCCGTGTGACGGCTGATGCGTGCATCGCAGGCATCAAGCCAGCGGACCTCTGCCTCCGCCTTGAAGATGAGCGCGTCGAGCAACATCAGCCAAGCCAGGTCGCGGTCCGGATCTGCCTGCGCCTTGCGCCTGGTGTACGCCTGGAGCTGCGCGAGCGTCGCCGAGCGTTGGCGCTGCAGCACATCGGTGACATCGACGTCGCTGGCGGCGATGGCCAGCAAGACCTTGATGGTCAGCTCGTCCCGGGCCGGACCGTCGGGCACGACGGGCGACGCGAACCACGCCTCCAGCTGCTGGCGACCGGACGTCGTGATGCGGTAGTCCGTTCGATCGCTGACCTGCGTCTCGCCCTCGCCCTCGCCCTCGGCCTCGGCCTCGGCCTCGGGACCAGTTTTGCCACCGGGTGGCTCGGCGCGCACCAAGCCGTCTCGTTCGAGTCGCTGAAGGGTGGTGTAGACCTGCCCGATGTTGAGCGCCCACGATCCGCCGGTGCGGCGCTCGAAGTCGGTCTTGAGCTGATAGCCGTGAGTGGGCTGCTCTGCCAGCAGCGCCAGGAGGCCGAAACGAACCGTCACTGATTCCCCTTCCTACCTCGCCGTTGCGGCGCTTTCGCATCATCACATACTCAGTATGTAGCGCGCAAGCGGGGGAGTTCGACGGTGGTTGGGGCGACTACGCCGACGCGCTCAGGGGGCGGGCACCCACTCCACGCCGCGATCATCCGGGCTGACCCAGAACCCTGTGAAGGGACCCGTGCGGATGAGGACCAGCCGCACCGAGCCTTCAGGGTCGCCCAGCGACGGGAACGCCACCTTCTGCGGCGGCCCAGTCCCGGCACTGAAACGCTGGTCTGCCTGGGCGTCGCGGAAGCCTGAGACCTGGCCGTCGGCGACGGCGTAGGTGCGGAACGTCGGCCCCGCCGTGACGGTGCCACCACCGCTGGCCGGAGGAGTCGTCGTCAGCGACGCCATCGGGGTCACTTGCGGCGTCGGTGTCGGGCCCGAGGTCGGACCGGGAGTCGGCTGTGCTGGAGAGGGAGTGGCCGTGCCCGGCGTCGGAATGGGGGGGACCGTCGGGATGGTGGTCGTCGGGGCGACCGTCGGGATGGTGGTCGCCGGGGCGGATCGCGCCGGTGATCGCGTGGGTCCTGCCCTGACTTCTCCGGATGGCACGGGCGCACTCGCGGCGCTCGGACTGATGACCGTGGCCAGCTGGATGACGGCAGTGACGGCGGCCGCGCCGAACATCACCAGGACCATCGTGTTGACCGTCCGCAGCACCGGTCGCCATTGACCGCGATGCAAGGCGAGGAGGTACTCGCGAAGGATCAGCAGGGCGATCAGGAGCAGGGTCCATACCATCCCGACGAGGAAGACCCGATCCGGATTCACGGGATGCTACGAGCCATGGCTGGATGAGCCTCGACACGCCGATACGCGAGTCGACTGGGACGCCCGCTGAAGCGTGCATCCCGGCACTGCGCGGTCCGTCAGGCGGTGCCGGCCGCCGGCGCCAAGCGGCCAGTTACCGGCGCGGTCTCAAGGATGGGATAGTCCCGCAGCAGCGCCGACAGAGAGGCTGCCTCGCCGGCCACCGGGACGCCACGAGACGCCGCTCCGGCGATCACCACGCGACGCCGGTCGGGCGGGCCGACGAGGTACGCGGCGCAGCCGAATCGCTTGGCGGCCTCCAGATCCGCCAGGGAATCGCCGATGAGCAGCGAACGCTGGGGCTCTATCTCCGGAAAGTCGCTCAGCGCCTGTCGCAGCAGACCAGGCTCCGGCTTGCGGCAATCGCACGAGTCCGCTTCGTGCGGACAGACGTAGATGCCATCGAGCTCCACGCCGGCGCTACTCAGCTCGGCGCGCATCCGTTGGTGCAGGTCCTCCAGGGACGCCGGGTCGATCAGCTTGCGGGCCACGCCACGCTGGTTCGTGACCACGATGAGCCTTGCCCCGCGATCACGGCGTCGGAGTTCGCGCAGGGCCGCATCCACGCCGGCCAGCAGCTCGAACTCGCCCCAGCCCGTGATGTAGCGGCCCTCCGGGGCCTTGACGTTCAGAACGCCATCACGGTCGAGGAAGACGGCCGCAGTCACCCGACGCGCCAGGTCTGCAGGGTGTCGATGAGAAGCAGGTCGTACTCCAGCTCGGTGAGGATGTCGCGAGAGACGAAGGCTTCCCCTCCGGGACTTGGTCACCGAGGACTCGATGCGGTTGACCCTCGCATCGCTAAGCCTAACGCGCGGCCGCCGCCTCCGTGCACGTTCCCGACTCCACCGTGGAGTGGCCGGCGAGAGGGCTCAGGGGCCGGGCCGCGGACGGCACGCGACGACCCGCCTATCCCGCCTGCATCAACCTACCCAGGCGCTCAGTGA
>JALZLU010000440.1 GCA_030858685.1 Chloroflexota bacterium
CTCCTTCGGGGCTGTCGGTAGGGGTGGTGGCGAGGCGGCGTTTCCGCTTCCCTCGAGCGAGCTCGGGCTCGAGCGAGTCGAGGCGCTGCTCCCAGAACGAGCGGAACGTGCCCATCCACTCGTCGAGTTCCCGGAACGGCTCGGGGTCGACGGCGTAGAGCCGCCGCGTGCCTTCCGGTCGGACGGTCGCGAAGCCGCTGTCCCGCAGGACCCGGAGGTGCTGCGACACGGCGGGCTGCGAGATCCCGAACTCCTGCTGAACGACGGCCGTGATGGCCCCCGACGTCAGCTCGTCAGCGGCGAGCAACTCGAGGATCCGCCGCCGGACTGGGTCCCCGAGAACGTCGAAGGCGTGCACGCCCCAGATAGTACAAGGAAACGCTTATATAAGTCGAGAGCGGTATACCGGCTCCCACGGCCGATGGGTCGGAACGGACGGGTTCGCTCCTCCGTCCCGCGTGGCTCGGCGGCGGCCAGGACCCTGACGGTCATGACGCGCCGGAGTCGGTCAAGGCGCCTTGACGCAGTTCGGCCAGGTGACGGCCAACGGCGGCCGATCGAATCCAGCTTGGGCGCCGCGGAACGGCAGCGTCATAGCTGCCGCTGTCCTCCGCGAGTCGCGTCGGTGGGTCCGACTCGACCACGACGCCGGCATCCATCGCTACTTGGGCGAGCCGCCGGTCCAGCGTGCCGAGCCGAGCGTTCATCGACTGCGCCAGCGCAAGATACAACGCGTCATAGGCGGTCAGCCCCCGACGTTCCATCGGATCCAACGCCAGCAGCAGGCTGGTCCGATCCGACTCGATCGTCGTGATCCCCAGCTTGTCCAGGGCCATCAGTCCCTCGACGGTCTGTGCCGCGGTCCAATGGCGGCGGCGCATCAGGACGTTGCTGACCTCCAGCCAGAAGTGGGACGGGACCAGCAGATCGTTACCGGCCTCCGTCCAGGCTCGCAGGAGCGCTTGAGACGTCGGGGTCGAACGCTCCTCCAGGAGACGCGCCAGCGCGACCGAAGCATCGATCACGACCCGTTCAGCCATCTATTCGGCCGGATACTCTGCGTGACCGTCCGGGTCATCTCGCGAGCGCTCTTGACGGATCAGCTCGACGGCGTCGGGCGTATCCCCGTCGGGTGGCCGGATGCGCTGCATCCGTTCCGCCAACTCGGCCAGCTCATCCAATGCCGCAAGGCGCCGCTCGCGAAGCTCGCCGGCCGACTCATCGAGCCGGTGACCGTCGTCAACTGAGACCAGCATGGCGAGCGGCCGGTGGTCTCGTTCGATCAGGAAGCGCTCCCCGGCCGAGGCCGCATCCAAGATCGCACCGAGCGAGCGGCGCAGGTCGAGTGGCGAGATGTGTCGCATAGCTGACCATGATAGCCGACTATGTCACCTTTAGCGCCAGGCGCTCAGTGACTCTCGCGCGGCCGCCGCCCGAGGGCACGCCGCCCCGCGGCCCGATGGATCGGGTCAGGCTCGCTTCTTGCGGGCCTTGGGCTCTTTGGGCGACAGGGTGCGCACGTAGTCGACCGCGCGGTCGATCCACTCGCGCGCCTGGGCCGGGTCGGCTGCGACGTCCTCCGGCAACGCCACGTACTCGCGCATCGGCCGGCCGGGCATCGGCTCGAAGCGCGACCAGCCAGCATCTAGGCGCTCCTGGCGTTCCGGTTCGGCAAGACGCACGAGGAACGTGTCCTGGATCAGCGTGGCGGCCATGTTGCCGTTCACGAAACCGACCGGACAGCCGAACATCTTGCCGATCACAAGGCCGTCGATGGGCGCTGCCAGCTCATGGAAGCGATCGACCAGATCCGCATCGGGCTTGCGCCACGGGATCCTGGCCGGCCCGCCTTCGTCGGTCGTCATTCGCGAGCAGGGAGTTGCTGCACGGCCCAGCCGTTGCCGTCCGGATCGCTGATGCGGTCCTCGTCGGCGTGCCCTGGTCCCTGCATGACCCCGTCGAGGGTGAGGAACTCACTGACCACGATCTTGCGCATGACACCTCTCCGGTTGACGAATGCCCTTCATCGCTTTAGACGATGCGCGAGCACGCTTCTCATCGGTCCGCGTCGGCGGGCGCTGCGATCATGTCGTCCCCCTCAGTCGCTCCAGGCCGTCGATCCAGGCCGGGCAACGGGTCCTGATCACCGGCGCGGGCGGGGGCGTGGGCACGTTCGCGGTGCAGCTGGCCAAGGCCTTCGGCGCCGACGTGACGGCCGTCACCAGCGCGGCCAACCTGGAGCTCGTGCGGTCGCTCGGCGCGGACCAGGTGATCGACTACGCGCGCGAGGACTTCACCAGGCGCCCCGAGCGCTACGACCTGGTCGTGGATGTAGCCGGGAGGCCATCCCTGCGCGTTATCCGGCGGGTCCTGGCTCCGGACGGCAGCCTCGTGCTGGTCGGCGCTGGCAAGGGCGACTGGATCGGCCCACTCACGCGGTTCGTGGCCGGCACGGTTCGATCTCGCCTCCTGAAGCAGCGCATCGTGGGCTTCTACGCGACCGTCACCAAGGAGCACCTGCTGGTCCTCAAGGATCTCATCGAGGCGGGCAAGGTCACGCCCGTCATCGACCGCACGTTCCCGCTCAGCGAGGCCGGGGATGCGCTGCGCTACGTCGAGCCCGGCCACGCGCGCGGCAAAGTGATCATCACAATCTGAGGGAGGTGTGCCGTCAGGCATCGCAGTGGGACTTGGCGTGTTCGGCGAATGGCTTGCTCATCCATGAGTGCAAGCCATCGACGCACCCGATCGCCGGCGGTGCGCTTCGCGTCCCAGCCGACCGGCCCGTGGTCGGGGTCGGCTCACCGAACGACCTTCAAGCGTCCCTGTTCGAGCACGCCCGCTCGAAGGCGGACAATGAGCGCTCTTCGTGCCGGCCGCGAATAGATGAGCCACCACCCCGGAAGCCGGAGCATCGACGCGCGGTCCAGGCCCGACGGTGCAGGCCCGGCCGTCGGATGCGTGTGGAAGCAGCCGGCCAGGAGCAGGCCATCACGCCGGATCGCCGACCGGGTTCCGGCCAGCTGTCGCGTCGTCACCCGAAAGCCCGTTGGACCGGTCACCGCCTCGAGGATGGGGTAGAGCCGCAGGCGCATACCCAGCGCCGTCGAGATCGCGCCCAGGAGTCCGACTGCCTCCGAGGGCGCTCGTTCCTCCACCAGTCGGATCAGCTGCGCGGCGTCGCGCCGAGCCATCAAGAAGCGCGGTGTCAGAGCCGCAGGATCCTGATG
>JALZLU010000008.1 GCA_030858685.1 Chloroflexota bacterium
TGCTCGACGAGCCCACGAACCACCTGGACGCGGAGTCGGTCGATTGGCTGGAACGCTTCCTGGATGAGTACGCCGGCACCGTCGTGGCCATCACCCACGACCGCTACTTCCTGGACAACGTCGCGAAGTGGATCTTGGAGCTGGACCGCGGACGCGGCATCCCATTCTCCGGGAACTACTCGAGCTGGCTGGAGCAGAAGCTGGAACGAACGGCGCGCGAGGGGAAAGCGGTCGATGCCCGCCAGCGGACGCTGGCGCGGGAGCTGGAGTGGGTGCGCATGGGCGCGAAGGCGCGCCAGGCCAAGGGCAAGGCTCGCCTCGGTGCCTACGAGCGGCTGTTGGCCGAGGCGCAGAACGACAAAGGCAGTGCGCGGGAGCTGGAGATCGCCATCCCACCCGGGCCTCGACTGGGCGACACGGTCATCGAGGTCAAGGACCTGCGCAAGGGATACGGCGAAAAGCTGCTCATCGAGGACCTGACGTTCTCCCTGCCGCGCGCCGGGATCGTGGGCATCATCGGCCCCAACGGCGCCGGCAAGACCACCCTGTTCCGGATGCTCGTCGGCCAGGAGGCGCCCGACGCCGGGACCATCGAGATCGGCGACACGGTCCAGCTCAGCTACGTCGACCAGAGCCGCGACGACCTTCAGGCGGACCGCACTGTCTACCAGGAGATCGCGCAGGGCAACGAGATCATCAAGGTCGGTCAGCGCGAGCTCCCCGCCCGTGCGTACGTTTCAAGCTTCAACTTCCGGGGCACCGACCAGCAGAAGCTCGTCGGTGCGCTCTCAGGCGGAGAACGCAACCGCGTGCACCTGGCCAAGCTGCTCCAGTCTGGCGGCAACGTGCTGCTGTTGGATGAGCCCACCAATGACCTCGATGTGGACACGCTGCGGGCGCTGGAAGCCGGCCTGGAGAGCTTCCCGGGCTGCGTCGTCGTGATCAGCCACGACCGCTGGTTCCTCGACCGCATCGCCACCCACATCCTGGCCTTCGAGGGGGAGAGCCAGGTACGTTGGTTCGAGGGGAACCTGAGCGATTACGAGGCCTTCCGCCGAAAGGAACTTGGCGCAGCCGCGGACCAGCCGCATCGCATCAAGTACAAGCGACTAATGGCCTGAGGTCCGTGTACCAGCCCGCTCATGACCGGTTCCGCGTGGACGATCCGGTGGCCCTGCTGTCCGAGCTGGCGTCGCGCCGCTGCTCGTCCGTCACGAGCCGGATTGGCTCACGGCGCACGTCCGCCGACTGGTCGAACGGCACGAGGCCTTTCGTGACGCGCCGTGGTCGGTGGACGATGCCCCGCCCGGATACGTCGAGACGCAGGCGCGAGCCATCGTGGGCCTCGAGCTGCGCGTCTCACGGCTGGACGCGAAGCGGAAGCTCAGCCAGAACCGGCCGGCGGCGGACTTCGATGGCGTCGTCACCGGCTTGAGCCAGGGCTCACCGACGGAGCGCGCCGTCGCGGAGGACATGAGGACCGAGACACCCAGGCGCTGACGAGCCACTCCGGCCCTGCGCGCGAGGGCTATCCTGCCGCGCGTGCCACTGATCCCTTCGCGCGTCACCGAGATCATCGCGCCCCGAAGGCTGGGCTCCAGCTTTCGCTGGCTGCTCTCGGCGACGGTCATCAACAACGTGGGCGACGGCGTTGCCATCGCCGCCGGACCGTTGCTGGTGGCGTCCCAGACGCGCGATCCATTCCTGGTGTCGATGGCGCTCCTCGCCCAGTTCCTCCCGGCACTACTGTTCGGTGTCATCGGCGGCGCAGCCGCGGATCGCTTCGACCGGCGACGGATGGTCATCGTCGTGGATCTGGTCCGCGCGGCTGTCCTCGTGGTACTGGTCGCGACCATCGTCAGCGGCACCGTCAGCATCGGCCTGGTGCTGGTCGTCCTCTTCGTGCTGGGAACGGCAGAGACGTTCGCCGACTCGGCCAGCAGCACGCTGATCCCGATGATGGTTCCCCGCCCGGATCTGGGCGTCGCGAACGCGCGGATGCAGGGCGCCTTCCTGCTCACGAACCAGCTCGTCGCGCCGCCCATCGGCGCCTTCCTGTTCGCGGCCGGCATGGCCCTCCCGTTCGCGGCCAACGCAGCCGCCTTCACGCTGGGCGCGGTGCTGATCTCGCGTATCACCACCAGCATCAAGCTCGAACGCCATGAAGGCAACAGCTTCCGGGCCGACATGGCGGAGGGCATCCGCTGGCTCGTGGGACATCCCCCGATGCGCACGCTGGCACTGACGATCTTCGCCTTCAACGTCACCTACGGCGCGGCCTGGGCCGTACTGGTCCTGTACGCCCTTGAACGGCTGGGCATGAACGAGATCGGCTTCGGCCTCCTCACGACCGCCGCGGCGCTGGGCGGCATCATCGGCATCGTCTCCTACGGGCGGCTGGAGCGGCGCTTCAGCCTGGCCGACATCATGCGGGCGGGACTGCTCATCGAGACCGGCACCCATCTGTCGCTGGCGCTGACGACGTCGCCGGTGGTCGCCCTGGCGACCATGGCGGTGTTCGGGGCACATGCCTTCGTGTGGGGCACCACGTCCACGGTCGTCCGGCAACGGGCCGTCCCGAACGAGCTCCTCGGCAGGGTGACCGGCGTCTACCGCGTCGCGCTGGTCGGTGGCATCGTCATCGGCACGCCGCTGGGCGGC
>JALZLU010000011.1 GCA_030858685.1 Chloroflexota bacterium
CGTCGGAGTCGGCCTGGGCGTGGGCTCCGGCGTCGGCCTCGGCGTGGGCGTCGGCTCAGGCGTCGGAGTCGGCCTGGGCGTGGGCTCCGGCGTCGGCCTCGGCGTGGGCGCCGGCGTCGCAGTCGGCGGAGCAGTGGGCCGAGGAGTGGGCGTAGCGGTCGGCCGGGGTGTGGGCGTAGCGGTCGGTCGTGCTGTGGGCGTAGCGGTAGGCGGCACGGTGGGCGTTGCGGTAGGTGGTCCTATGGGCGGAGCAGTGGGGGGAGCGGTCGGAGGTAGAGTCGGTGCCGGACCGTCAGTCCCTGGGGGGGACGTGGGTGTCGGATCGGGGGGCCGAGGGGTGGGGCCGGGCGTCGGTGGCGGAGGGTCGATCGGCCCATCCGTCGGCTTGTCGGTCGGGGACACCGGAGGAGTCAGGACGATGTCCGTGGCCGTCGGGAATGGCCCGAAGCTCACCACCGGCGCCAGGCCCGAACTCGCTGAAGCGCTTGCCGTCGCAGTCGGCACACTGAGGGTGGCTCCTGCGGACGGTCCGACGGCCGGCGAGCTTGACGGGTCGGCGCTTGACGTGGGGACCGATGGCACCGGCGTGAGCGTCTCCGACTGCGGCGGAGAGTCGAGGAGTCCGCTGGCACCGAAGATGGCAGCCGCCACGAGCAGCGCCAGTATCACCAGGCTGAGGGCGGCCAGCGGGTTGACCGTGCGCGGCTGTCGATAACGCGGCGGCTCGATCCTCACGGTGCCCCCATCCTCTGGACTGCCGGGTGCTCACCCGACCGGTAGTGTGTCAGGTCACGCCGGACCACGCCGCGGATGACGGACCGCGCGGCATCGCTATCCTTCCGTCATGGCCACGCTATCAGGCAAGGATGTCGAACATGTCGCGCTCCTGGCCCGCCTCGGGCTGACAGAAGACGAACTGGCGCGCCTGGAAGGTCAGCTCAACCACATCCTGGACCAGTACGCGGTCCTGGCGGAGCTGTCCACCGACGACATCCCACCAACGGCGCAGACGATCGAGGTCGAGAACATCCTGAGGGAGGACGTGGTGACACCGAGTCTTACCGTCCAGGATGCGCTGGCAGGCGCCCCCGAGCGCAGCGGCGACCTCTTCGTGGTGCCGGCCATCATGTCCGAGGAGGCCGGGTGAGCCGCGGCGGACTCCCATGAGCGATGCCCGTGGAAAGACCGATCCCACCCGCCTGACCGCGTCCGCCATGGCGCGCGGGCTCCGCGCCGGCGACTTCTCCGCGCGCGAGCTCGCCGAGGCACACCTTGACCTCATCGAGCGGCAGGACGGTCCGCTGCACGCCTGGTTGTCCACGGACCGCGAGGGTGCGCTGGCCTCCGCCGATGCCGCTGACGAGCGATTCGCGGAGAGGCGTCGCGCGGAAGGTGCCGATGGACGGGTTTACGACGACCTGGCGCCGCTCGTCGGTATCCCGGTCGCGCTCAAGGACCTGGTGCTCCAGCGCGGTCGACCGGCCACCGCCGGCAGCCGCATCCTGGAGGGTTTCATCAGTCCGTACGACGCGCACATCACGGAGCGGCTGCGCGACGCGGGCGCCGTCGTCCTGGGCCGCACGAACATGGACGAGTTCGCCATGGGCTCCTCCACGGAGCATTCGGCCTGGGGGCCGACTGGAAATCCCTGGGATCTGAGCCGCGTTCCCGGCGGAAGCAGCGGTGGCTCGGCGGCGGCCGTGGCCGCCTTCCACACTCCACTCTCCATCGGCACCGATACCGGCGGCTCCATCCGCCAGCCGGCGGCGTTGACCGGCACGGTGGGCATCAAGCCGACCTACGGCCGTGTCAGCCGCTATGGGATCGTGGCCTTCGCCTCGTCCCTGGACCAGGTCGGACCCTTCGGTCGCGATACGCGCGACACGGCGCTGCTGCTGGGCGCCATCGCCGGCCGCGACGTGCGCGACTCCACCTCAGCGCCGATCCCCGTTCCGGACTACGCCGCGGCACTTCCCGAGGGTGACGACGAGGCCGCCGGATCCCTGCGGGGCGCGCGCCTGGGCCTGCCCAAGCAGTACTTCGTCAAGGGCATGGAGCCGGGGGTGGAGGCGCGCGTCCGCGAAGCGGTGGAGGCGCTGCAAGCGGCCGGGGCGGAGGTCGTCGAGATCGATCTGCCTCACACGGACTATGGCCTGGCGACCTACTACATCATCGCGCCCGCGGAGGCGTCGGCCAACCTGGCCCGCTACGACGGCATCCGCTACGGCCGCGCCGACCGCGGGCGTGACGTGTTGGGCGATTACCTGGCCACACGCGCCGCCGGCTTCGGGGCGGAGGTCAAGCGTCGCATCATGCTGGGCACCTACGCCCTGTCGGCGGGCTACTACGACGCGTACTACCTGAAAGCCCAAAAGGTGCGCACGCTCATCAAGTCGGACTTCGATCGAGCCTTCGAGAGTGTGGATGCCCTGGTGGCACCGACCAGCCCGACGGTCGCCTTCCCCCTGGGCGCCCGCCTGGACGACCCGGTCGCGATGTACCTATCGGACGCTTGCACCCTGCCCGTGAACATGGCCGGCCTGCCCGGCATCTCCGTGCCTTGCGGCATGTCCGAGGGTCTGCCCGTGGGCCTGCAGTTCATCGGCAAGCCCTGGGACGAGGGCCGTCTGTTCCAGCTCGGGCGAGCCTACGAGGCGATCACCGCCGAGGCCGAGTGGCGCACGCTGGAGCCACCGGGGCTGGCGGAGTCGGCTGCCGCGACTGCGTCATCGTGGAGGTCTCAGCCATGACCACGGAGCCCCTGGCCGCATCCCGCCAGCGCCTGTCAGAACGTGTCCGGATCGTGCCGCCTTCGGGCATCCGCCGCTTCTTCGATGTCATCGCGACGATGCCTGACGTGATCAGCCTGGGCATCGGCGAGCCGGACTTCACGACGCCGCCGCAGATCATCGAGGAGGGGGTTCGCTCGCTGCGCGCGGGGCGCACGCACTACACCAGCAACTACGGCACGCTGGAGCTGCGCCGGGCCATCTCGCGCCACCTGGAGCGGCTCTACCGCGTGGACTACGACCCGGAGCGTGAGATCTGCGTCACGGTCGGCGCCTCGGAGGCCGTAGCGGCGGCCATGGCGGCCATCATCGATCCCGGTGACCAGGTCATCCTGCACGAGCCGTCATACGTGGCCTACCAGCCGGCGGTCGTCTTCAACGGCGGAGTGCCGGTCCTTGTGCCGACGCGCATGGAGGATGACTTCGCGCTCGACCCGGCAGCGGTCGAGGCGGCCATCACGCCGCGCACCAAGGCGCTCTTCCTGGGCTATCCCTGCAACCCGACCGGCGCCGTGCTGCCTCATGCGACCCTGGTCGCCCTGGCCGAGATCGCCGAGCGCCACGATCTGCTGGTGGTGAGCGACGAGATCTACGACCGCCTGGTCTACGGCAATCACCGACACGAGGCCTTCAGTGCCATGCGCGGCATGCGCGAGCGCACCATCCTGCTGGGCGGCTTCTCCAAGACGTATGCCATGACCGGCTGGCGCGTCGGTTTCGTCTGCGCGGCGCCTGACTTGCTGGAGGGCATCGTCAAGGTCCATCAATACCAGATCATGTCCGCCCCGACGACGGCTCAGGACGCTGCCGTGGTGGCGTTGGCGGGGGCAGAACAGGACGTGCGCCGTATGGTCGATGAGTACGACCGCCGCCGCCGCCTGATCGTGAGTGGCCTCAACCGTATCGGCCTGCCCACCTTCGAGCCACGCGGCGCGTTCTATGCCTTCCCGCGCATCAGCGGCACGGGGCTGAGCAGCGAGGGGTTCAGCGAGCGGTTGCTCTTCGAGGGCCAGGTCGCGGCCATCCCCG